>SXHS01000299.1 GCA_005773145.1 Planctomycetaceae bacterium
CTTCGTTTTCTTTGTCGTTGTCGAAAAATCCCCTGCCCCATCCATTAGGCCAGGGAATGATCCCCAAAGATACCCCCCTCGGCCCCCTCAGCGGGGAATGCCTCCCTCCTTAGACGATAGTCGCTCGAGTTCGGTTCTTCACGCGGAAATTTTTTTGAAGGGGGTATGGAGGCACCCGCAAGCAACACCCCGAAGGACTTTGTTACCAGGAAAAACGGGGTTCTCTCCTTCCCAGGCTCCGCCTGGTACGTGTTTCTCCCAGCGGTTACCGCTCTCACAGGCCAAAGGCCTGAAGTCACCGTAGCCTGGAGCAACGCCCAGGTCGCTGGCACCGGTTTGTGTGGGCTTGGCGAGCGGTGGGCGTCAGCCCACTGTTTCGGCTCTTCCGCCCGCTGTCTCTTTTCCACAATCACTTCGTTGATTCGGCCTGAAACAGGGGACTCACGTCCCCCGCTCGCCAATTCGGCGCCGGGACCGCCTGATTGTCACTGTTATTGAGCGGACACACGGGCGGGCAAGCCGCCCGTGGCACCCAAAGATGTGTGGCGTATTTCGGGGGAGAGGGGCCGGGGGCCAACTTGTACCGTACGATGACGACGGAGCCTGGGAACGAGAGACGCCAGAAGGCCGCCCATTTCAAAATACGGGCGAACGGCCCGGTCGCCTATTTGCCCGACAGGACAAAGAGCCGCCCCTCGCCCGCATCAAGCGACACCTGCAGCCCGTCCATATCAGGACTGTCGTCGACGACCTCAATCTCTTTGCCCGTCTGCGGGCAGATCTCGCGAACCTGCTGGGCGGGTTCGTCGAACTTCACGGTCGGCCATGCGGTGTAGGCAAAATTATAGTTATTGAGCAGAATCGCCTTCCGGCCGTCGGCGTGTTGAAAGACGCCGACGAGATAATCGCCTGGGGTCAAATGCTGGAGGGGAGTACCCTGCAGGACTTCGTCCGGATTCGTGTTCGGCTCAACACGACGCACCCCGGTACTGGTGAGCTTCATCAGCGTCGGCCCTAGGTTCTTGACCGCATGGTTGATGCGTTGGGCCTGTCCGTAATGTCTCGTCTTGCGTCCTTCTGCGGTAATGATCGCGCCCCCCTTGGGGAATTCCTCACCCCTGGGGGTCCAATAGCAGAAATAGAGCACACCCTTAGCGCCGTAGGCCAGTGAGGTGTAGATCTGCCATTTCAACTGTGCCTCGGTCGGGTCGCCGTGTGGCCCAAACGGCATCGTATTGAAATAATTCCAATGGGGGATGTTCCGTTCGAGTGAAACCTTGCGCATCACATCCAGGTTATTGCAATACTTGCGGCGACCATCTTCGTCAGGCGTCATCATGGGATAGTGATCCATGCTCAGCACATCGGGATTCACTTCCTTGACGAACGTGTTCACATACGCGTCATAGCTCGGCGCACCCAGCTGCGTATTGCTGGCATAGTTGGGAAAAAGATTGATGTACGCGAGTTTACCCGGTCGGGCCTCGCGCAATGTCGCAACCGACTTCTGCAAGGCCGGAAATTCCTGCAGGGGGGGCTCGTCGCGAAGTTTGTAACCCCACACCGCCGGGCTCTCCGGCAATTGCCTTGGGGCCCGCCCAGCTTCGGACACAAGCGCCCGTAGATCATGCGCTTCGCACAGGGCGATCTGTCGATCAACCGCCTCAGGGGAGCCCGCACCAAATCCGCCGATCACCAGCGTAAAATTCGCGGCGGCCAGATCCGCATAGTGCTGGTCCATATTTGCGTCGGCGGGCGGATCGACCCAAAATCCAATGGCGAATCGATCTTGCACAAATCGTTGGGGCTCTGCGGATGCGTGCTGACTGGGAATTCCCAAAGCCAGATAGAAGCCGATTCCCCAACCGCACAACGAAGATGTCAACCTGCTCATGATGCTACATTCCCCGGTATCTTGGCTGCGATCCATAATTCTTGTTGTTCTCGCAGACTGGGCGTTCTAGCGGACGACACGGCCGGAGGCGTTGCCCCCCATCAAGCCGATCACCTCTTCCTTGGTCACGTAGTTAAAGTCGCCCAAAATGGAATGTTTCAGGCAACTTGAAGCGATGGCAAAGCGAATGGCCTGCTCGGGGGATGACAGATCCTGGCTGGTCAAAGCATATAGCAAACCGGCCGCGAAGGAGTCCCCACCGCCCACTCGATCCACAATATCGCGTATTTCATAGGGCTGGTAGCGGCCATCCGCATCCAGCGGCGCCAGGTGAGTACGTTCCGTTTGCGCATCGTACAGCAGACCACCCCAATTGTTGTGATCCGCCGACAGGCTCTCGCGCAGCGTGATGGCCACTAGTTGAATCGACGAGAAGCGGGCAACGATTTCGCGGGCGACCTGCTCGTAGGCTCGGACATCCAGTTGTCCCTTCGTGACATCGGTCGTACCGGCATGAATTCCCAGTACGTCGGCCGCATCTTCTTCGTTGGCGATCAACAGATCGACGTGCTCCAGCACGTGCGGCATCATCTCGCCGGCCAACTGACGGGCGCCAGTGCCTGATCGCCACGTCCAAAGTTTTTTGCGAAAATTTAAATCGCACGAGACACGTACTCCGCGTTGCTTCGCGCGTTTTACCAGCGCCAAATTGGATTGGCACGCCTGCTCGCTGATCGCCGGCGTGATGCCGGTCACATGCAGCCAAGTCACGCCGTCCAATGCCGCGTCAAAATGGTACTCCTCAGGCTTGGCCAGACTAATCGCACTGTATTCCCGATCGTAGAGTACGGTGGACCCGCGTTGATTGGCACCACTCTCCACAAGGTAGATCCCCACGCGGCCGGTCTTGCGCCACAGGATGTGTTGCGTATCGACACCGAGACCGCGCAAGGTGGCCTGAATGCCTTCGGACAGCGGGTTCGCGGGTAACGCCGTGATGAAACGCGACGGGGCGCCGAGCATGGCCAGGGAGGCACAGACATTCGCTTCCCCGCCCCCCCAAGTAACGTGCACGGGACCGGGCAGACACTGTCGCCAACGCAAATGTCCGCCGGGTGCCATCCGCATCATGATTTCACCGAAACCGAGAATCATCTCAGGATTCCTTCTTTGGCAATACCGCTGGGAATGCAATGAACAACGACGAATTCCTACGGGGCAAACACTCCCCGTCCGTCAGCTGCGGGCGCTCGGTCGTCCCGGCTGCTGACGTTGACTCGGCGATGCAGCGGGGGGCACCGTGTGCCGTCCGGGCACCATCGCCGGTTGGGGATCTCGAACTGTAGTGCCTGACAGCCCGCGCTTCAACAGGTCGACCGTTTTGGCCGTTGCCCCCCCCTGCTGTGAAACCAGCTCTCGCGCCCGTTCGCCGAGTTCCCGACGATAGGTCGTATCGGTCAGACACTGACGCACGAACCGTGTCAGGCCCGCACCATCTTGCACGACTACGGCGGCCTGACGTTGCAACAAGGCATCGACGATGTCGCGAAAATTGTGAGTATGCGGCCCGAAGCAGGTGGCCACGCCGTAGGCAGCCGGTTCGATCATGTTCTGCCCACCCCGCTGCGTCAGACTCCCACCCACAAATCCCATGTCCGCCAAGCCCCACCAGGCGCCCAATTCGCCAACGACGTCGATCAGAATCAGTCGGTCCGCACGCGTCGGTTCCCGATCGGCCTGTTCCAGTTCGCTGCGGCGACTCCAGGCGATGCCGGACCGCTGACACAACTGGGCCACGTCGCCAAACCGCTCGGGGTGTCGCGGCACCAAGATCAACTTCAAGCGAGGAAACTCCGCAGCCAGTTGTTGAAACGTTTCGAGCGCCAGACGCTCTTCGGGTTCTTGGGTACTCCCCGCCAGCAACACGACATCCGCCGGTTGGATGCCGGCCAGTTCTCGACAGCGGACGGTGGCCGGATTTTGGCGATCCGAGCGAGCGCCATCGAACTTAATCGACCCGGTGATATGGATACGGTCGAGCGGGGCGCCCAAATCGGCAAAACGCTCGGCATACTCCGTATTCTGCGCGGCGATGATATCAAGGCACTTTAGCCAACGCAAAACCAACGGTCGCCAACGCCGGTACCCGCGCCAACTGGCATCGCTCAACCGACCGTTGACGATGGCAATGGGGACTTCCATGCGTTGTGCGGCACGCAGCCAGTTGGGCCACAACTCCAGTTCCACGAGTACGAGCATGGCCGGGCGCAGGCGACGCAAGGCACGCTGGACGGCCCAGGTGAAATCGAGCGGCGCGTAGAACACGAGCCGATCGGCATAGCGGCTCGTCGCCAATTCAAACCCTGTGCGAGTCGTGGTCGATATCACGCACTCATACTCGGGGAGTTGTTGATCGATCTGTCGCAACAGGGACGCCAACAGATTAACTTCACCAACGCTAACCGCATGCAACCAGATGCAGGCGCGTTGGGACTTCTTTGGCGGCGTTTGCCCCCAGAGTCTCTGGGACCAGCCGGCGCGATACTTGCCATGCCGAATGGCCGCGTACGCAATCCAGGGGGAACCCAGCAACAGGAGCAGCAGATAGGCGAGATTCAGCACGTAGGCCATGAGGATGCCCACTCCGTGGGCTCAAGTGCGCATGCAGCAGTTCTTATACTTCTTGCCGCTGCCGCAGGGACAGGGATCATTTCGCCCCACGCGTTGGCCCCGATGCCGAATGGGCTCCGGCTTCTCCTTGTCGGTCTGGCTGGCGTCAATCGCTTGCTGCTGCTCGCGAGCGATGTCACTCGCGCTGGGGCTCTCGTCATGCGTGGCCGACGTTTCGATCCAGGTCGATCCGACGAAGCGTTCGTCCAACTGCTCCATGCGGAACACCAGGTCGGTCACCCGTTGCCCGATCGAGCGCCACATTTGATCGAAAAATTTCATGCCTTCGCGTTTGTACTCGACCTTGGGATCGACCTGGGCGTACCCGACCAGTCCGACCGCACTGCGCAGGTGATCCATGGCCAGCAGGTGATCTTTCCAGGCCGCATCGACGACTTGCAGGACCAACGCCCGTTCCATTCGGCGAATTTCCGGACGAAATTGGTCTTCAATGGCATTGGCGATGCGCCGTTCCAGTTGCCCCCGATCCAAGCGGGCGATTTCGGCGGCCGGCACCTCAAGGTGAAGCGATTGCTTCAGCCACGAGCTGAGCGATTCGAGGGCACCATTGCCCCCGGAAACCTCGGCCAAAGTAGCGGCGGCGCCTGCGGACTTGAAGAGGCTTTCCACCTTCTGTTTGACCTCGGTCAATTTCTGGTTCGCCGTCTCCTGATCGGCACGGCTGTATTGGAGGAGAACATCGCGAATCTGGTCACGTTGTTGGTCCTTCAGTTCGTCCAGATCGGCTTGGACCTTGAATCGGTCCCGGGCCCACTCGATCAATTGCGGTCGATCGATGCGCTGTTGACCGGCTGCGCCTCGGGTGGAGTAGCGGTACAGACCCGCCATGACGGGGTACTCGGATTCCTTTTCATCGTAGCAAGCCGCCGCGTGTTGGGCGACCAGCGCGACGATTGCGGCAGCATCCTTACCCTCAATCGCCTGGGGATCGATGGTGACGCCAAACTTATGATGGACCCAAGCCAAGGCGGAACGGGTGCCAAAATCCTCTTCGAGAAAGACGGCCCCTTCGTCCAAATCGACCGCCGCAATCGCTTCGCGTGATTTTTCCAATAGGGCTTCGGCGACATCATCACGGCCGATCTTCTTTAGCTCCCGGTCTTGAAGTTTCAGGCCCCATCGCGAATTGGCCATCTTGGCGAGGGCCTGCCAATTCCAATCTTGGGGATCTTCTTCCTCGGGGAGATTCTCCTCGATGGCATCCAAGATTTGCGTTTCTGAAAACCGTTGCGCCTCGTCGCGGGCGTAGACCTCGGCCTCGCGGAAGCTCATGCCGCGAAAGTCCTTGGGTTCGAGCTGTGCACCAAGCCGATTCCCCACCCAGACGGCAAACGAGTCGGTCCCGAAATCCTTGGCGAGGTAGATCGCCAAGTTCTCACGTACTTGTTGATCGAGCATCTGCAGGATCAGCTCTTTGCAATTGATCCCTTCCAGGATGGCTTGACGATAGCTATAGACTCGCTTGCGTTGCTCATCCATGACCTCGTCGTATTCCAGCAGGTTCTTACGAACTTCGAAGTTCCGTTCCTCGACCTTCTTTTGTGCTGCCTCGATACGGCGAGTGACCATGGGACTTTCGATGGCCTCCCCTTCGGTCATGCCGAGCGACTTAAGAATTTTCTCGACCCACGGGCCGGCAAAGATTCGCATCAAGTCATCGCGCAGGGAAAGGTAGAAGCGACTACTCCCCGGATCGCCCTGGCGGCCGCAGCGGCCGCGCAGCTGCAAATCGATACGGCGCGCTTCGTGCCGCTCGGTCCCGATGACATGCAAGCCACCCACTTGGCGAACCTGTTCACCCTGTGCGGCCATCTGTTCGCGTTCAGCGATCTCCTTGACCAACGCATCCCATTCTTCGCGTGGCACATCCAGTCGGGTGGCGTATTTGTCTTGCAGGGTCGCCCAAGCCAAGGTCTCCGGGTTGCCGCCGAGAATGATGTCGGTGCCGCGTCCAGCCATATTGGTGGCAATGGTCACCGCCCCCATGCGTCCCGCCTGAGCCACGATCTCTGCTTCGCGCCGATGTTGTTTTGCGTTTAGGACTTCGTGGCGAATACCGCGTCGTTCGAGCATGCGTGAGAGCCGTTCGCTCTTCTCAATGGACGTCGTCCCCACCAGCACCGGGCGACCCTTGCGTTCGATGCGCGAAATCGGGCCGCGGGACATTTCCTCCTTCTGCCGACTCTCCTTCGCCTGAAACAAGATTCGATCTTCCTCCTCGCGGACCACCGCCCCCAAGGTGAATTCGCCTTTTTTCGTGACGATGGTGTCCCACTTGTTCATCCGCTCGATTTCATCGGCGATCGACTCGAACTTTTCCTCCTCCGTGCAGTAAATCACGTCGGCGTGTTCGATCCTTTGCATGCCGCGATTGGTGGGGATGGCAATGACATCCAGCTTGTAGATTTTCCAGAACTCAGTGGCCTCGGTCATGGCGGTACCGGTCATACCGCAAATCTTGTTGTAGAGTTTGAAGTAGTTTTGCAGGGTGATGGTGGCGAGCGTCTGGGATTCTTCCTTGATTTTCACCCCTTCCTTGGCCTCGACGGACTGATGCAGACCGTCACTCCACTGTCGGCCTTCCATCAAGCGTCCCGTGAATTCGTCGACAATGACCACGCGGCCTTATTTGACAACGTAATTGACATCCAACTTGTACAGATGGTGGGCCTTGAGCGCATTATCGATAAGGTGCGGCCAATCCATGTTGCCGGCCGTGTAGAAGCTCTCAACTCCCGCCAGACGTTCGGCGGCGCGTACGCCAGCATCGGTCAACGTCGCGGTATGATCCTTTTCGTTGACTTCAAAATGTTCCCCCTTCACCAACTGCCGCGCGATGCGGTCGGCCTCGGCATACTTGCGTGGGTCGTCATGCGCC
>SXHS01000300.1 GCA_005773145.1 Planctomycetaceae bacterium
CCATTTACACCATGACTTTGGCTGTTCCACTTCAGCTATTGCCGATCTACCAGCCTTAACGATCAAGAGGGGCGGCTGGCCGTTTACCGCCGAGCCGCAGGCGACGGCCGAGCAAAATTCCAGCCGCGGCAGCCCGTAAAGTCGGCCCGCCGCCGCCTTTTGAAGTTGCGCACTTTTCGATGGTATCAGCCAAATTCCTCAAGGAAATCGCCAACGTAACCCGAAGCGTCAGCGAGGGACACCTGCCACATGCGTCGCCCAACGTGGGTGATGGATGGCGAGAACATCTCCACTTCCCTCGCTGACGCTTCGGGTTACGATGGAAACCGTCTCCTCAACCGTGAGGAATCGCAACTTAAAATCGGGCGCCTGCGGCTGGGCGGTAAACGATGCCCTCGCATCAGCCCTTTCATGGGCCGCGATCGCTGCTATAAGTAGAAAAGCCAAAACAAGCAAACGGCTAACATTTCGTGCGCCATCAGAGAATACCGACCACCAACCACACACACCTAGTCCACGCAGGTAGTCCACACATGGGTCAACAGATACAGGTCGGCTTAGTCGGATCCGGTTTTGCCGCCCATTTTCACTTGGCCAGCTATGCCAAGGTGTACGGCGTCGACTTTTCGGTTCGCGGCATCTACGGCCGCAATACCGCGAAGGCCCAGCACCTGGCCAGCGAGCACCAATTGCCGATCGTCTACGACTCGTACGAGGCAATGCTGGCGGACAACCAGATCCACGTGGTGGACCTCGTCGTGCCGAATCACTTGCACCTACCCTTGGCCCTGCAAGCAGCCCGAGCTGGCAAGCATATCATCTGCGAGAAACCGCTGACCGGATTCTTCGGTCCGGCAAATACGCCGGATGGCGACTGGTCGGCTGCCGGCTACTCTCGCGAGGCAATGCTGCGAGCGATCATGTCCGATGTGAATTGTGCCTGCGATGCCATTCAGCAGGCCGGTGTCACCTTGTGTTATGGCGAAAACTGGGTCTATGCTCCGCCGATCACCAAGTTGAATCGGCTCTTGGCCGCGAGCAACTCGGTCATTCTCCGCATTCAAGGCGAAGAATCGCACTCCGGATCGCACGCAGTCTACGCGAAACGATGGCAGACCGCTGGAGGCGGATCGTTGCTGCGCCTGGGAGCCCATCCGATTGGCGCGGCCCTGTTCCTGAAATACGAGGAAGGTCGGCGCCGCAACGGTCGGCCGATTCGACCGACTTATGTGACCGCCGAGGTTGCGAACCTGACACGGATCAAGGCGTTTCGACAGGAGTCCACTCATCATCTGCAAGTGGGCTGGGAAGATGTCGAGGACTACGGCGCGATCCTGCTCACCTTCGACGACGGCTCGGTCGCCCAACTGACTTCCACGGATACCGTGTTGGGGGGAATCTACAACCAATTGACGGTGTACGGATCGCGCGTCGTGCTGCGCGCCAACATCAACCCCAATACGGCCTGCCAGGCCTACACACCGGACCCTCACTATTTCCGTGATGAGTATCTCGTGGAAAAGACGGAAACGAAGGGGGGCTGGTCGTTCCCGGCGCCGAACGAAGATTTGATCACGGGGTACCCCGATCAATTGCGGGATTTTCTGACAGCTCTGACCGAGCATCGCGAACCGAAGAGCGATCTGACACTAGCCCGCGACGTGCTTGCGGTGACCTACGGCGCCTATTGGTCCGCCGAACAGGGTAAACGCGTGGATCTACGTCCGTTTCTGACGCCCTAAAAGTGACACAGGCAAGATGCCTATGCCACTTCATGGCTCAACGTGCTGGAGTCGGCAAGCGCTCGGGCGACTTACCGGGCGCTGACGAGGTTGAGCCCGGCGCCTCTGGCGTTGATGCGGCCTTGATCGGTTCCGCCACAACCGGTTCGGCGTGCATTGCCGGTGCCGTCAACTGAGCGGGTGCAGACTGTTGCGGATACTCGCCCTGACTGACGCCCAACCAAGTTCGGCAGCAGGGACTTGGCAGCTCGGGACCACGCTGTGCATCGCGTCGCACGGCGTCACAATACGCTTGTCGTGGCCATGGACCTTCGGCCAGATAGACCTGGTCGTAGTCCAACAGGGACCCCTTTGCCAGGTGCATATTCTTGAGCGCCAACCGATACTCGACCCAGGCCTGATAGTGGTTACTGTCCGCCAGCGACAATCGGGTCTGCGCATCGAGCACCACTTCCAATGGGGCGGAATTCGCACGGAACGCCACATCCGCTGCTTTCACTTGTTCCTGCGCGGCCCAACGGCGATCCGCCGCCGTCTTGGCGACATCAAAGCTGCGGTAGACTTCCGCCCAGGCGTTGCTCAGCTCGTGCATCACCTGCCGCTGTTGCTCGTTTAAGACCGCACGTTCACGCGCCACGGCCAACTCCGCATAACGAACGGCTGAGTGTGCCTGTCGATATCCAATGGGGACCGATAATTGCGAGCCCATTTGCCATTCCTGAAAGTCGCCAGTCGCCAAATTGTCCCAGGCATCGGCGAACGGTGCGCTTCCGCCACCCAAGAGGTCTTGCCCGAAGCCACGCCAGCGATAAGTACCGACCAAGTCCAGTGTCGGCAGTAACTGATTGCGCGAAGCCAGTAGCTCTAGCTCTTGACGTTTCACTAGCCACTTCTGTCGACGCAATTCGGGGCGTCGCTCGATTGCCTGTTGCGCGATGTCATCCCAATCAAACGTGACCGGCGCCGGAATCGGCTCATCGCTGGGGCGGATCATACGACCATCCGAACTCGGTATTCCCATCAGCATCCGTAGGCGACGCTCTGCCATCTGCACACCACCGGTGGGACGAAATGAGGTCCCCAAATTGCCGACGCGTCCCCGCGAAACGTCGAGCAACTTGCCACTGAGTGCGTTCTGCACCTGTTCTTGAAACCGGTAGTACTGCTCGCGTGCCTGCAATTCCTTCCAAGCGACCCCCTCCGGTCGATTTTTTTGGGATTGCACCCAACGCCAGGTTTCCAAACTGGCATCCCGCGCCGCGATCTTGGCATCCAAATCCCGATACGAGAAATAGAGATCCCAATAGGAATCCTCGATGTCACTCACCAGGTCGCGAAGTGCGATTTCAAAGTCGGCGATTGCCACATCTGTATTTAATCTTGCCACCAAGACACCGCGCGGAACGCCGGCGACGGCATCGGGGCCCATGATGCGATTCACATTGACTCCAGCCCCCCGCAGCAATGGCTGACGAATCTCGGCCTCAATGTTGGTGTCCCAAGCGCTGGGGAACAGATTGCCAGGACGATTGTTGGCATCGAATACCGTATTGTTACGCAAGGCAAAAAGAGTTCCCGTCGCCGCTCGTTTGCGAATCTGTGTCTGCCAAGTTCCCAAATCTTGCTGGAGCAATCGCGTGCCTCCACCCAAGATTACGTTATTCAACGCGCGATCATTGTTCTCGAAGAATAGATTCGTGGACGCCTCGGCGTCGAACGCTGCCAGGGCGGCCTCGACACCAAAGCGAGGATCCGCCTCGCGAAGCGCTGGATCATAGATCGTGCGTGTAGCAGCCGGTGCACGAAGCACGCTCCCCCCCATGTCGCGCAACACATCCGAGTGGCTGAGCGCCTCGCGCAATGCCTCTTCCAAGGACAAATTCCACACCTCGGGAGGTTTCTCTTCTCGCAGCGAAAGGGGCGCCTGATTCGCGCCTACCACTTCATCTTCGCATCCCGCCACATCCGGGTATTCCATCTTCGTCGCAACATGCTGAAAGTGCGGCAGATCGCTGGTGAAACAGGCCCGACCGGTATCGCGTACGCCCAAACAGCCCCCCGACGCCAGGATGATAATGAGCGCCGCGCTAATCAGGCCCCACACAGGACGCGCGCCAACCCGAATTGGACTGCGTAACCGCAACAAGGGTTTTTCTCCCAAGCCTGCCAACAGGCGGGGACCAGCGACCGTACGGTCCCCCCAGCAACCGTCATCGGCGACAGCCAGACTGCGCAATCAACAAAAACCGGAAAGTCGCGTCAATCGCTACAGTCGCCGTGGCCCGTGCGAATATCGATCTGGTTGGCTGCTGGCATAATCCTTGGCGGAGGTCGCCGCACGGGCTTTCAGCCTGCGCATCCGATTGGCTCCAGCCAGCATGCTGGCTGGATGTCCGGGGGGGCGGGGGGGAGACCAAGCAGGCAGGGTGCCTGCGCCACAGACCACAGGCTGGAAGCCTATGCCACTGTTGGTTTTGCGGCATGATATAATGAATGATTGGTAGGCGGTTCAGCACCTCATCTCGGTTTCCTGCCATGCACCCTGGCCTCGATACCCACGAATCACACCATCCGCGCGCCACGACTGCCGCCGAGGTCGACGCCGCCCTAAATCGCTTGGCCCAATCGACCACCGCGCACCTTTCCCGCGACACGGTCCACCGGCAAGTGCTGGACGAGCTGCAGGGTATGACCGGCGCCACCTCCACTGCCATTTGGCATATAGCCCCCAATGGAACAGCCGAGCGATTGTGCGAGTCCTGCGGCGATCCCCCTGCAGTATCACCGCATGCGTCCTTTGCAGCGGAGCGGCGATCCTTCATCGAGTCGGTGGCGCGAACGCGACTCGCAGAAACCACATCATCGTCGCAACGGAAGACATCCACTGGACACGATGATGATTTCGATGACGTTCAGATGAGCCACGTTGCCGCACCCGTGATCGTAAACGATGTCCCCGTGAATGTGGTGGAAGTGCTGTTTCTCGCTCCCCTGAGCACAAACGCTGCGCGGGGGTGTCAACAACTCTTGGCGGCCGTCTGTGATCTGGTTGGTGACTATTGGCGTTCCTCCGATCACCATCGACTGCAAGATCGCGAACAGTTTTGGATTTCGTTCTCGGATATGACACAGACCATCCAGAAACCTACCGGTCTTAATCCGGTTGCAGCATCGATCGTGCAGGCATGTCGGCCGTTGTTGGAGTGCGACCGTGTCAGCGTGGTCATGCAGCAGGGTACCGGCTGCCGACTGATCGCGGTGAGTGGTACCGAGTCGATCGACCGGCGAGCGCAAACCGTGCGGTGCCTGGAACATCTTGCTCGCCTGGTAATGGCCGGGGGGGAATCACTGGATTCACGTGACGATTCCGCCGAACTGGCGCCCCAGCTACACCGTGCCCTACAGGCCTACCTGGACGTTTCGCACGTGCGGGGCTTGCAGATACTCCCGATGGTTTCTGTAAAGCCTGATGCCGAATCGCCCCCCAATCGCCCTTTTGCGCTGCTTGTAGTTGAGCATTTTCGCGAGCGTATGGCCACGCCCTTGCTGCGTGGCGACTGCGATCGCATTTTGCGTAGCTGCGGCCTCGTACTCGACCGGGCGCGCCGCCTGGACGCAATCCCTCTGTTCCGCTGGTTACACGTATTTGCCGCGCTTCGCACTCGTTCGACCTCACAAGCCGCTTGGTCGGGTTGGCTCAAGCTGGCTGCTATGTGC
>SXHS01000039.1 GCA_005773145.1 Planctomycetaceae bacterium
CCAGCGGACCGGACCAGGTGATACCGGGGTCGCTATCGTCATATTGTTGAATACGCCCCTCGGCGTCCTTGACTTGCACCACGGGCCCATCCTTGATGAAGAGCCCGGTCAACTGAATCGCTTCGGTCAAGCTACCGCCACCGTTTCGACGCAGGTCGAGAACCACGCCATCCACGTGTTGCTGTTGAAATCCTTCCAAGATCTTGCGTACATCTCGGGTGGTGCTTTTGTAATCATCGCTACCATTTCGCCGCGCCGCTTCCATATCCATATAGAAGCTTGGGAGATCGATGACGCCGATGCGAAAGGGCTTGCCATCCGCTCGAACCCCCTGCTCGATGACTTCCCCCCGCGCCTCCGAGTCTTTCAGCTCGACCTTGGCGCGCGTGATGCTGTACACCTTGACTTCCGTGGAGCCATGCGGAATCACCCCCAGCCGCACCACCGTACCCGCTTTACCCCGAATGCGATCGACCACATCACGCAGTTTCATATCGACCACGTCCACCAACTCGCCGTTGACGCCGTCGCCAACACTGACAATGCGATCCTCGGCCTTCAGCTCGCCCGCCTTATCGGCGGCCCCTCCGGGGATCACCTTGCTGACCACGGTGTAACCATCCGTCATCTGTAGCGCGGCACCGATCCCTTCCAAATTCAGCCGCATGTTGATATTAAAATCATCCAACGTGGTAGGGGACATGTACGAGGTATGCGGATCGAAACTCGTCGTCACGGACGTCAAGAACATCTCCAGGAGTTCATCGGCATCGGTTTGGTGCCGCAGCTTGGATCGCTGACTGTACCGCCGCGTCAAGCGCTCTCGCGCCGATTGGTCGGTCTCGTCGTTAGCCCGCAACACCAAAATTTCGAATTTAATCAACTTCCGCCACCGGTCTCGCAATTCCTGCTCCGTGGTGGCATATTTCATGTCATCCGGATCCCGTTCGATCTCCTCGTCAACGGTGAAGTCATGCGTGGCCTTCAACAATTCCTCGACGTCCTTCAAACGTTGATCCACTCGGTCCAGGTAGCGGTCATAAATCCGGTAGGCCACCGAAACATCGCGTCGCTTGATCATGTCATCGAGTTGCGTTCGGTACTGGTTGAACTCGTCGATATCCGACTGCAGGAAATAGCGTTTCTGGGGATCGATCATCTTAATGAACAAGTCCAACGCCCGTGAGGAAATCTCGTCATCCATGGCGTGCCTCGACAGGTGATCCTGCGCCAATCGCTGGACCACCGCCGCCGTCACCTGACGGTCGGCCGCGCGCGGGTTCTTCAACTCACCCGGAGTCACGCCGATGGGCCAGGCAAACCAGATGGCACAGGTGGTCAACGCCGCCACAGCCATCACGACATGAGGCCGACCGAGCGGCAGTACGAGAGCCCGAAAACTGCGCATGGGATACCTTCGCCTGATTCAAGACAATAAATGCACGGAATAAACGCACGAAAGACTATTTTGATCCTATCCGTTAGGTCGTCTCAGGGCAATACCGATGCGACCGCCAGATCGGCCAACCGCGGATCGGGGCCCAATGTCTGAGTCAATTGCCATTGCTGCTGGGGCCATTGTTGCGCCGCCTCAACCAGTCGATCGGCCAACCGATCCCACAACTGGCCGGAAAACAACAGATGCGGTTGAATGACGATACGCGGCAGGCCGCCGGCTGCCGCCGCAGCCAGCCCCTCCTCCAACGATGGCCTCGCAACGGCAAGATAGCAAAGCCGCCAATGGGCCACTGGCGTCGCGAGCACACGCTGCTGGGCAAACTCCTCAACCTCACGCAGCGCACCGACGTCGCCGGTGCCACGTGCGACAATCACCAACTCGGTCCGCTCCAGCTGTTCCGGCGTGCGGCTATGGGATCCCATGATTTGCTGAAATCGCCATGCGGACAATTCCAGGATTCCTGGATGATGATTTAGGTGGGGCAACTGTCGCACGGATACGGACGTATCATGGGGACGCAATTCCCGCACGGCCTCATGGACGGCCGCGGGAATATCCTCCTTGACATGTTTGGCCGCAAACAACAAGAACGGGAGCACGATCACCTGCCGCACACCGCGATCCAGGAGTCTGGCAACGCCATCGGCGATCGATGGCTGGGCCAACTCCAGAAACGCCCCCTCAACGAGGAGCGGCCTCATGCGCAGCCGAATGTCAGCCACCGTCGAGAGGAATTGCTGGACTCCCGTGGGATCGCGCGTGCCATGCCCGACAACCAACAATCCATCGCATCCGCTCATGGTTTACCTGCCGCTGGTGGCGAGTCTCTCGGGTTTCTCGCGCAAAATTTTCATGGCCTAGTCTCGTGAGCCACGGTCGCGCCCCAACGGCCGACGGTACCATCATCATAGCGTGGCTGGTATACTATTCCGGGCGGCACGGCAACAGCTCCCGGCCAAGTGCGTGATACCCGGCAAGACCGGGCTCCCGATGGTCGCCCTTTGGCATTCGCGCAAATGGGGCCGATCGGACGCCATGGCAATCGGCGGACTTCGTTCCCTGCTTTGGTCTTTTGGGGTGGCATGCCTTGACCGCACAATACGCCTATCTCACCGTGATCAACGGCCCGCGGGCGGGCACCCATTTCCTGCTGGATCCTACCGATCGCAATCGGATTGGTCGCGGCATGGACTGCGACATTGTGCTCCCCGACCCCCTCTGCTCGCGTGTGCATGCCGAACTGGTGCAGGAGACCGACGGGTGGTGGTGTTACGACTCGGGGAGTCGCAACGGCACCCTGGTCAACGACCAACGCATCGACAAGGCCCGTTTGGCCTCGGGACACCGGCTACGGATGGGGTCGACCGATTTCTCGTTTCAATCCTCGGCCGAGCCCCCCACCCACGCCGTGGCCCGCGACAGTGACATCTCCAAACCGGTCGTGAAAGAGGTGTCGGTGTTGCGCGGCGACACCGAAGCGCTGATGCTGGACGCCATGCGGCATTCCGAGAATGTACATGACTTGGTGCTGCTCTATCAATTGAGTGCACAACTGCTGGGCTGCGACAATCCCGACCAAGTCATCCACCTCGCGCTCCGTCACCTCCACCAACGAACCAACGCAGCCGTGATTGGTTTCCTCTGGGTCGACGATGAGGGAAAACTGAAGCCCAAGTTGGTTATTCCCGCCAGCAGTGCTGATGAGGTCAGCTTGAGTGAGTCGCTCACGGATGCGGTGGTCCGACGCGGGCGAGCGGTATGGGTTGCCTATCAGACCTCGGTCGCTGCCGCCGAAAGTTTGCGACAATACGCCGACGCCATCTGTGTGCCTCTCGTGCGCGAATCGACAACGCTGGGGGCCATCCACATGTATCTGGCCGACGGCCGCTTTCGCCAACATGACTTCGCCTTCGCCGTATCGGTCGCCCATGTCCTGGGACTGGCATTGGTGCGCTCGCGTCGCGAGGCGCAGCTCGAGGCGGACCGGGCGCGACTCGCGGTGCGCGTGGGGGATCCCGATCAATTGCTGGGGGAATCGGAATCCATGCAGCAGTTGCGGTCCACCGTGATTCGCGTAGCGCGGGCCACGGGTTGTGTGCTGATTGCCGGAGAAAGCGGTACCGGCAAGGAACTCGTCGCCCGCGCCCTGCACCGTATCAGCCCCCGCGCCGATCGTCCTATGTTGGCGGTGAATTGCGCATCCATTCCTGCGGAACTCCTCGAAAGCCAACTGTTCGGTCATGCCGCCGGCGCCTTCACGGGCGCGGTCCAGGCGCACGCAGGTTGGTTCCAGCAGGCCGACACGGGCATCTTGTTCCTCGACGAGATCGGCGAGTTGTCCCTGGAAGGCCAGGCGAAACTCCTGCGTGTGCTGGAAGGGCATGCCTTCACGCCGGTCGGCGGATCGACCCCGTTGTCCGTCGATGTGCGGGTCCTCGCCGCCACCAATCGAGACCTGCGGGCGATGGTGGACCAGGGCCGTTTTCGCGAGGACCTCTTCTATCGACTGTCGGTGTTCGAGATCCGCGTCCCGGCCTTGCGCGAACGGGGCGCGGACCTACCGTTGCTGATTGATCACTTCTTCGACCACTTTCGGCGGCAACATGGTCGACCGCAGCTGGAATTGTCCGCAGCCGCGCGCGAAAAGCTCACGGCCTACTCCTGGCCTGGAAATATCCGCCAACTGCGCAATCTGTTGGATAGTACCGTCGTACTGGCCAACGGTCCCAGCCTCGAGCCAGACGATCTGACGCTGCATGACCTGTCCCACGATCCGCTGGAATCACTCCGGCTGGACTACTGGGAAGAACAATTGATCCGCCGGGCACTCCAAAAAACTCAGCACAACGTGCCGGAGGCGGCCCTGCTGTTGGGGATCGGCCGCGCCACCCTCTACCGCAAGATCGACGAGTATGGCATCGGCCGGAATGCCGACGTACACTGAAGGCCATCGAACGCCGTTCATGATCCCTGTACCGGCACGGATCCTCACGATGGCGGATTGGCCACGGGAGAATTGGCACCATGTCCAAGACGGTTGAGCGATTACTGGAAGAAAACAACTGGAGCTTGGACGTTTTGGCGGACCGAGCCCAGCTCCCCGCGTCGCGTGTGGCCGCAATTGCGGACGGCCGCTGGACCCCCAGCCCGGCCGAACGCCAACGCATCGCCAACGCACTGGGCGTGCCCATCGAGGACATTAGCTGGGGGCATACGACCAATCCACGCAACGTGCGGTACCACCGCTTCGGCCTGGAAAAGGATTTTCGGGCGTCTGATGGCTGAATACGCTCGTTCCCTGGCTCGTGGGGGCAACCGGGACAGAGCTATCGGACTTGCTCAGCGTCTCTGCGACTCTGCGTGAGCTTCACTGCCGCCATGGCTAACGATTACAAGCCTTCCCCTATAGTGTCAGCTAAACCCATAAACCCAGCACGATATTTCACGACTTACGCGGAACGTACACCGATCAGGGACCGGCCACGGGCGCTGCCGATGCAGCGAGGCTCTCCTTGAGTAGCCAGCCTCGCAACTCGATCTCGGCCGCCCGTTCATCCCGCTGCGCTTCCAGATACGCCAGCTTGGCTTGCGAGTACATCTGTTGCGCACTCAACAGATTCAGGTAGTCCAATTCGCCGGCCTTATAGCCACGTGTCACGAGATCCAAGGCCTGTTGTGCTGTGGCCAACACGCCATCGG
>SXHS01000040.1 GCA_005773145.1 Planctomycetaceae bacterium
ACCAACTTGATCGTCGTGGTCTTGCCGGATCCGTTGGGGCCCAGCAGGCCAAAGACCTCCCCACGTCGTACGTCCAAGTCCAGCGAGTTTAGCGCCCGCACCTTTTGTCGGCCCCAAAAGTCACGGTAGTCTTTGGTGAGATTGCGGGCTTCGATCACGGTCTCCGTCGTAGCTCCGCGCGCCGCTTCCTCTGCCGTTGTTCGCGCCGCGGATGTCGGGGATTGCATGGATGAATGGCTCCGAAATATCAGGGTCCGAATCAAGCGGTCCAAGCCGACAGGGAGGCCCGCGAGACGGCGGGCAGAATCTGCCTCGTTCCTATCCACCCACTATACCGGTCTCATGGGGAACCGTACAAGCGGCAGCAGCCCAAGGGGGCCAGTCGGGCGGGGCCCTGGCTGATGCCCCTCGGCCGCAGACTCGCTTCCCCCAGGCCGGGCCGGTAGACTGCGGACACGGTCGCTGCCATCCGTTCCTGCCCCCCCCATTCCACGCGTAGTCTCCGCATGTCGCTTCCGAATCTTGCCGCCGAGTACCAAGCTGCCCACGAATTTTTGCGCAGTCGAATCGACTACGAACGAACCTCGACAATCCCCTATCACGCGCGACACCTCAAACTGGATCGAATGCAAGATCTATTACGGAGACTGGGCAATCCCCAGGACGGCCTCAAATTTGTCCATATCGCCGGCTCAAAAGGAAAAGGCTCCACGTCTCATATGGTCGCCCAGATCCTGACGGCGGCCGGCTATAAGACCGGGCTCTACACGTCGCCCCACCTGCATCGCGTGGAAGAACGGATGGTGATCGATCAAGTCGCCTGCCGCGAGGATGAGCTAGTCGAACTGATTGCACGGGTTCGACCAGCCGTCGACGACATGGACGCTTACGCCAATCAAGCCATGGGCGACGAGTCGTGTGGTCCCACCTATTTCGAAATCACGACCGCCATGGCCCTGCTGCACTTCGCCGGCCACGAATCGGACGTCGTGGTCCTGGAAGTCGGACTTGGCGGGCGACTCGATTCGACCAACGTCTGTTCCCCCGAAGTCGCAGTCATCACGTCGATCAGTCGCGATCACACGCGGCAATTGGGAAACACGCTCGCCAAAATCGCCGCCGAGAAGGCGGGGATCATCAAGCCGAGGGTGCCGGTCGTGAGTGGCGTGCGCCGCGGTTCTGCTCGGGATGTCATCGGCCAAACCGCCCAGCGGCACGCCTGCGACATCCGGCAACTGGGAGTCGATTTTGAGTATCGCTACCGCGCGCCCGCGCAACTGATGCAGAACACCTCCTCCACACGATCGAACGCAGACGAATCGATGGACACCACGCTCATGCCGACAAGCTGGGCCGGCCAACTGGACTTTCAGCGACGGAGGACTCCATCGTCCACCAATCAGGTATACGGCGAACTTCGCGATGTCGAATTGGCCATGTTGGGAGAACATCAAGCGGCCAATGCCGCCATCGCGATCGAGACCGTGGCCGTTATGACGGAACGCGGTTGGCGGATTAGCGAAGCGGCCATTCGACAAGGACTTCGTACGGCGCGCTGTCCGGCGCGGATCGAGATCATGCGGCAATCCCCCTTGGTGATCGTGGATGCAGCGCACAACACGGCTTCCGTGCGGGCCCTCTGCCAGACGCTGGATGAATCCCTCCCGCGATCATCCGCAGGACAACGGATCCTGATCTTCGGCACGACCAAGGACAAGGACTTGCGCGGCATGCTGCGGGCCGTGCGCGACGCTTTCGATTGTATCATCTTCACCCGATATCAACAGAATCCGCGCGGCGTGCCACCCGAACAGCTAGCCGTACTTTGGTCTCAAATCTCACCTGCGACGACAATCACACACAAGTCCAGGAAATCGAGCATCCCATCCCCCAAGACCCGATCCCCCCAGCTCCTGCTTTCCGCCGATGCCACGACGGCTTGGCAGACCGCTTGCAAATGCGTGGCCAACCCCCACCACGATGTGATTTGTATCACCGGCTCGTTTTTTCTAGCTGCGGAGATGCGTGTGCTCCTGCACGCGTCGACTCCCGAGCAATTCGCTAGAACCCCTTGCTGAGACTCTCGATCGTACCGGCGTAGAACAGTGCCAGTCGCAAGATCATGGCGCCGATGATGAGCGAGATCATGACCCCAATTAAGACTGCGGTGATGCGAGTCAAGACGCGCAAACCATCTTCAGCTCGCTGCTGATAGTCCAACGCCGCCCGCTGCATGGCCTCCGGCAGCGTCCCCGAGACCTCTGCATTCTGTAAGAGATCCACAAAATCCCGAGGGAATGCACCGGAATCTTGAACGGCCGCATGGATCTCCGCGCCAGCGGCAACCTGCCGTCCGATGGCCTTGGCATGGTTCGTATAGACCGGATTGCCCGTACTCTGTACGGCAGTCTCCGCACAGCGACTGCTGGACATCGACGTGTTGGTCGTCAAGGACAACACCCAAGCAACCCGCGCCATGGCCAGATCTTCCAGGGTCTTGCCGAGCCAAGGAGTCCGCATGAGTCCAACCATGATCGCGGATAGGGCTGGCCCATATCGCCTGAGGACGCGAAACCCGAAGAAGCCACCGGCCCCTATCGCGGCCAAGACGCCAACGTAAATCTTCAGTCCCGGTACACCGATTAATCCCCACCCCAAGATGTCGATCGGCTCCCCGCTGTTGTCGCCAATCATCCCCAGAAACCAGATGAGGAGACCAATCACTACAAGCGCAAGCACGAATTGGATTAGCGGCCAACTGATGCTCACCAAGAAACCGCGCCGCAACTGGATCCCGAATTCGTAATGTTCCGCCAGTCGTAAAAAAACTTCGTCCGATTTTCCACTCCGCTCGCCAACATCGACCAATTCGCACATCAGGGACGGGAAGTACGGATCGCATTGGCGCAACGATTCGGCGATGCTTTGCCCGCCGTCAAGCCCCTGTTGGACCGTCTCCATCCGCTGCCGATGGGTACCATTCCCCTTTTCAGTTTCTGTGCGGAAGATGCGGCGCACATCCAGACCGGCTCGAAGTGAGCTGCCGATGCGCCGACACAAGGGAGCCAATTCGCGTGCCTTGATGCGTGCCGCCATGAAAGCCGCCATGAATGTTAAATGGGAACTTCGTTAGTATTGATGTCGCGATTGCACCGGGCTCGCGCCCGGACCGGAGGACCGACGACCGCCTCGGCTACCGCCGCCGCTTCTGGGGCCAGCCCGAACACCCGCAAATTCGTTGGACACTGCATTGAAATCAGGGAGCCGAGAGGGGGTCATGGACCGACACGGCCATTCACATCTAGAATGATCCGCCATGATGCGAATGGACACAATAGCCATCGTCGGGGTAGGGCTGATCGGCGGATCGATCGGCAAAGCCCTGATCAGCCGTCGGCTGGCCACGAGAGTCATTGGCATTTGTCGCCGCGAGGAGAGCCTGCAACGTGCCCTCGCCTGCCGGGTCGTGACCGAGGGGACCACCGATTTGGCGCATGGCGTGGCAGATGCCGGGATTGTGATCCTCTGCACGCCCGTCGAGACCATCATCCCCCTCGTTCGGGAATTGTCCCCCCTGTGTGCCCCCCAGGCCATCGTGACCGACACGGCTAGCACCAAGGCCGAGATCGTCCACGCCTTGTGTAGCGAGACCTTGCCACGCCCTTTTGTGGGGGGACATCCGTTGGCAGGGAGCGAGCAAACGGGGCCGGAGGCCGCGCGCGACGATCTGTTTGTTGGCCGCACCGTTATCCTTACACCCAACCCGTCCGCCTCTGAGGCCGTCGACCGCATCGAGGCGTTCTGGCAGTCGCTGGGGGCTAAGGTCCTGCAGATGTCCCCCGAGCACCACGATCAGGTCGTGGCCGCCATCAGTCACCTGCCACATCTGGTCGCCTCTGCCCTGGCTGCTGCAACCCCCCCGCCACTGGTCGCGCTGGCGGCGGGCGGCTGGCGCGACACGACGCGAGTGGCCGCTGCGGATCCCCAACTGTGGCGAGAAATTTTATTGACCAACCAGACGCGGGTCCTGGAGTCGCTGGCCCGGTTTCAATCCGGGCTGGATGCATTGCGTGAGGCGTTGCAAGCAGCGGATGCCAACCAACTAGAACAGCTCTTGACCAAAGGAAAGCAAATCCGTGACGCTTTGGGAGATTGACATTCATCCGCTGGACGGACAGCCGGATCGGGGCGCGCAACGAGTTCTGGCTGAGGCCCGTGACGTGGGTATCGTCGGGAAAATAACGGTCGGCAGTGCGCGCGGATTTCTCATCGATGGCACCGATCAGCACCTGACGTCCGCCGATGCCCAGCGCGTTGCCGGTCAATTATTGGTGGACCGCGTGGTCGAATCGGCCGTTGTGGCCCCAGTGGGGGATCCCGCCTTACTGACGGCTCCCTTTTCCGCCCCCCATCTCACCCTCGTCCATGTGCTCCCCAAGCCGGGCGTGATGGATCCGGTGGCAGCGAGCGCACAAGCGGCCATTCGCGATCTTGGCATTCCAACGCGGGCCGTACGTACCTTGATGAAATACTGGATCGCTCTCGAACGCAGCGAGGATCTCGATCGACTTTGCACCAAAATCCTGTCCAACGATTCCATTGAACAGGTAGTGGTAGGCCCATTGCGGATGCGGCAATTGGAAACGGGGACGGATTACCAGTTGCACGTCGTGACGATCCCACTACGCTCGCTGAATGCGGAGGCGCTGGTCACCTTGAGCCGTACAGGCCAGCTCTACCTGTCCTTGACCGAGATGCAAACCATTCAGGCTCATTTCCAACAGTTGCAACGCGATCCTACGGACGCCGAATTGGAAACCATCGCGCAAACATGGAGTGAACACTGTAGTCATAAGACCTTGGCCGGCCGGGTGGATTATCAGGACGAGCGCGGCGCCAGGCGCTTCGAGAATCTGTTGAAGGAGACGATTTTCGCCGCCACGGTTGAGGTCCGACGCCGTCTGGGGCCCGACGACTGGTGTGTCAGTGTCTTTCGCGACAATGCGGGCATCGTGCGCTTCGACGAGACGCACAATGTCGTCTTCAAGGTCGAATCGCACAATCATCCCTCGGCGATTGAGCCTTATGGCGGCGCGAACACCGGCATTGGGGGCGTGATCCGAGATCCCTTAGGGACCGGGCTGGGCGCCAAGCCCATTTGCAACACGGATGTGTTCTGCTTTGCACCGCCGCAAACATCATCCGACGATCTTCCCCCAGGCGTGCTGCACCCGCGACGCGTGATGCAGGGGGTCGTCTCCGGGGTCCGCGACTATGGCAATCGCATGGGAATCCCGACCGTAAATGGTGCGATTCTCTTCGATGATCGGTATCTGGGCAATCCGCTCGTTTACTGCGGAACCGTGGGCATTTTGCCGCGTGACAAATCGGATAAACAGGTGCTCGCCGGCGACTACATCGTGGCGGTCGGCGGACGCACGGGGCGCGACGGCATCCATGGCGCCACCTTCAGCTCGGCCGAATTGACCAGCGAAAGCGAGTCGGTCTCCGGTGGTGCCGTGCAGATTGGCAATGCGATCACCGAAAAAATGGTGTTGGATGTGGTGCTCCAAGCGCGCGATCTGGGCCTTTATCATGCCATCACCGATTGTGGCGCGGGGGGGTTCTCCAGCGCCGTTGGTGAGATGGGGGAGGAATTGGGAGCCGAAGTATGGCTCGACCGCGCCCCCCTCAAGTACGATGGCTTGTCCTACACCGAAATCTGGATCTCGGAAGCGCAGGAACGGATGGTCTTGGCCGTGCCCCCCAATCACTGGGAGGCCTTCAAGAGTTTGTGTGCCGCTGAGGGAGTGGAAGCCACGGTGCTAGGCGTCTTTCAACCGACCGGGCGGCTCGTCCTCAAGTATCACGATGTGGTGGTGGCGGACCTGTCGATGGAGTTCTTGCATCAGGGACGTCCGCCCGTCATACGGCAGGCCACGTATCGACCCACGCCACCGCGCGAAGGTAGCTGGAGTCGTCAGCCCTCAGCCGACTTCAACTACCGCGACTCTATATTGCGCATCTTGGGATCGCTGAATGTCTGCAGCAAGGAATGGGTGATTCGCCAGTACGATCATGAGGTTCAAGGCGGAAGCGTGATCAAGCCCCTGGTGGGACGGGATAACGATGGTCCGAGCGATGCGGCGGTCGTGCGTCCTACCCTGACGAGCTATCGCGGACTGGTTGTCAGTTGCGGGATCAATCCGCACTACGGCGATTGGGATACCTACCACATGGCGACTAGCGCCATTGATGAAGCCATGCGGAATGCGGTTGCCGTCGGCGCGGATCCGCGCCGGATTGCCATCTTGGACAACTTCTGTTGGGGGAACACGGACCGCCCTGAGACCTTGGGCTCGTTGGTCCGCGCCGCCATCGCCTGCCATGACTTGGCCGTCGAATTGGGAACGCCGTTCATCAGCGGCAAGGACAGCTTGAATAACGAATTTCGCTATACCGATCACCGGGGGGAGGGGGTGAACATCGCCATCCCTGCCACACTCTTGATTAGCGCCTTGGGACAAGTCGACGACGTGCGAAACTGCGTGACTATGGATTTCAAGCGGCCCGGAAATCTGCTGTACGTCGTGGGCCTGACGCGAGAAGAATTGGGTGGATCGCAGTTCAGCCTGCTGCTGGGAGACCGCGCCGGACACGTGCCGCAAGTCGACGCGGATCTCGCGCGGAGGACATTCGCGGCCATGCATCAGGCCATCTCGGCAGGCCACGTCGCCGCCTGCCATGACTTGAGCGAGGGGGGGCTGGCCGTGGCGGTGGCCGAGATGGCGTTCGCGGGGGGTTTTGGTGCCCGAGTGCAGCTAGAGCGCGTTCCCCATGCCCTGACAGGTCCGAAGTTTGCGGCCCCACCCATACTCCTGTTTTCCGAATCCAATACCCGCTTCTTGCTGGAGGTGCCCCCCGAACGGGCTGCCGATTTGGAGCGTGTATTGCAGGAGATCCCTCATGCCCGGATCGGGGACATCACGGCCGATCCGCGGCTTGTTGTGCAATGGACCGATGGTGACGACCCGAATCCCAATCCAAATCAACATCAAAAAGCCGCGCCCAGCCGCACGCTGATGGAT
>SXHS01000041.1 GCA_005773145.1 Planctomycetaceae bacterium
ACGAGATGGGATAGCGCGGTTGGCATCTCCCTACTTGTAATTTCACCCGTATAGCCCCCTACGCCGCGCATCTCTTCGCGTGCTCCGCGACTTGGCGGTGAAAAGCCTTCCAAAACGGCAACGAGTGCGCTTACTTGCTGCGTGGCTTAACCGCGCGCCGGCCCTGCTTCGTGGGGACTGTCTGCTGACGCGCACCACTTGCCGCTCGGCCCACTTGACCACCAGCCATGAGTGCTCCCTCCTCGATTACGACCCGGTAGCGCATTTGATCGTCGGTAGACAAGGCATGTACGACGATATGGTCCCGGTTTTTCGCCGGTCCCAGCTGCCGCGTCACATCTTCCAAGATCGGATTCGGCTGCAGGGCATTGACAAATTGAAGGACTTGCCCCACCGCAATGCGAACCTGATAGGGCTCAACAGGTCCAGGCTGTGCACATTGGGCGACGGCCTGTTGCAAGTGAGCAAGCCCATTAGGCCCCACACCAATGTAGGCTTGCTGAGGCCCAATCCCCACGGCAATCTCGACGGATGCGCCGAGTACCTGAGCAGGCCCTTTGCCGGCCGGCAAGGGGAGCCGGGCCGTATGGAAACGCACCTCGCCCTGTTGGGCCACGTTCCACTGGACGGTGGGAAATCCTGGCTCCGTTTCGCCCAACTGCACGAACTTCCGCAAAGTCTCTTCCAAATCTCGCCCATCCGCGATACGCGCGGCCGCGATCAGCGCCGAGTTCTGCCGCGCCCAATGCACAGCGACCGCCGAATCGGCACGTCCCGCCTTCACGGTGTCTTCCACAACATCAAATAATCCGTCGACGACTTCCGAAACCAACTGGCGTCCCGTCTCCTCGCGCAGGTTCTCGTCCTTTTCAATTTCAGCCTTCGCGCGACTCCGAGCTAGCTCCAACAAGTCCACCGCCTGGCGAATTTCCTCTTTGCCGAGGTCCATCGCACCGTTCATGAGAAACATGGCCCGCGGATCTAGCAAGGATGCGAAATCCGAGTTTGTCTTGGTGAGCGAGGAGAGCTGTCTCGCCGTGTCCGTCCCTGGCATCGCCGACAACGCCAGGTCGAAATGAGTTTGCCGTTGGTTGGCATCGACCGCCCATCCGCAGGTTACCTGGTCCAGTTCATTCATCAACGCCTGCCAATGTGCCTGTTGATTCTGAGCCAACTGTTGACGCAACGCGCCGTCGGAATCGGTGCTGGAGGCCTCCTGTTCCAAACGCTGCTGCCACTTTTCGAGGGCCATTTGGCGCAGTGATTCCGGGACCCGCTGCACAAACGCCCGCAACGCTACGTGGTATTCATGTGGCAATTCCTGTAGCAGCTTTTCCGGTTCCTTGGGCAGGTATCGCAATGCGTCGATCGAGGGAGCGATGAAGGCCCAAGTGCCCTCTTGTTTGCAGTACATGGTCGCGCGGCCGCTCAGCTTCCAGATATCGCTCTCCACCTCCTCCGGCTTTCCCAGCTGAGGTTCGAACGTACTCAGAAACAGCTGCAGGTCGGTGACTGGCAGAAAACCGAACGGCACCAACTCGTCTCCCTCGGCCGTGACGACCAAGCCCAGTGGCCGAGATGTGTCCAGCCCGCGGAAATAGGGTTGGCTGATCATTGCCGCCAGCTGTCCGAACTCCGGAGCGCCGGCCGTGGCCGTCAATGCTTGCACGGCCTTCATCATGCGATCGGAGCTGGCAACGGAAACCACCAGTACCGGTTCGATCTCAGCGTAGGCCGAGGTCACCGGGGCCGTCAGGGCGACAAAAAACAGTACCACGCGACGCGTTTGCGCAAGGAACCGGTCCATGAATGGCTCTCCAAGGTCACCAAGAGTATAAGTGGGCGGGCACCGCCACCGAGGTCCACGGCAAAGCTACGTTACGTGCGGCCATTCGTCCAGATGAACTTTGTCGGGTCCGGGGTGATGATAGCGGTACTGTCACATCACGCCGCATTTGACGGTGGTGACGCCTCGTTTACCGCCAAGTCAAAGGCGCCGGCCCCACCCGTTGTTTACCGCCAAGCCGAAGGCGCCGGCCTCAGTAGGCGCGATGGTGTTATCCGGCTTCAGCCGGTGACCTTCACCTACACGACGTGCATTCGAGAGTTCGTAATGAAGCCAACGATTCTGGCAACAATCTTCTGCAGAGGCTCGATTTCTGTCAAAGCCACGAAGTGGCGGCTGTTCGATTCGGCGAAAACCCTATCTGTAGCGAAGTTGCGGCCCGATCCCAATCGATCCTCGTATTCCGCAGCCCACGCCAAAAATGATCTGTGCTCTTCGTCCATATCACCGCCCGGCTCGATCCTCGATCCGAATTGCGCTTTTTGCCGGCGTCGCAGCCGATTCAGTCGTTCATCCCGAGGTATTTGCAAGAAGACAGCATGAGTGAAGTTAAGCCCCATCAATTGCCACGAGCCAACTGAACCACTTAAGATCCAAGATGACTCCGAGGCCAATGCGGCGCTCAAGAGCTCACGACGTTCATCTGGGGTGTATTGCTCTTGGAATGGTGGATCGGTTGGCTTGTGAAAATAAGTATCCGAATCGAAGGTTGGCACACTGAGAAATTCGCCAACCGATGCAGCTGTTGACGTGCAGCCGGAACCAGGTCCGCCGGTAATCAGAATGCGCATCGTATCCATAGCCCAGAACATGACAATGCCACAATCGCCACAACCAAGTGTACAACTTCGAGTGGTCCAATTCTAGCGACAAATCGTTTACCGAAACGCCGTGACGGATTTTTGCCGTGAAAATGGTGGATTTCAAGGTCATAGACTCATCCTGGGAACGCAATGATCATGAGGCGCTGGCTCGTAACCCGAAGCGTCAGCGAGGGCCGCCTGCCACAGAGGGCGCCCAAGGTGGGTGATGGATGACGCGAGAATCCTCGATTCATTCGCCAACGACCCTCGCTAATGCTTCGGGTTACGACGGAAATCACCCCCACACGAGCGGCCCATCGATAAATTCGTCACAGCGTGCTCTTCGGGGCCCGAGGCTCAATTGTGTAGTACGACGATTTGTTCAAGGCCCAAAATACAAGCACGACGCGCAAGCGAGTGCGTCCCACACGCGGAGTGTCGCTTGGATTATACTGAGAGTTATGTGGCCAGATGCTTCGCACACCAAGGAACTATTACACGCCGCCGCGCGTGGTGATGACGGGGCTCGTAGTCGACTGCTAGAACGGCACCGTGATGCGCTGCGTCGCATGGTGGAACTGCGCATGGACCGCATGCTCGGCCGTCGAGTCGACGCCAGCGATATCGTGCAGGAGGTATTGATCGACGCCAATCGGCGTTTGGTTGAGTACACTCAGCAGACGGCGGCCAAGATGCCCTTCCAAATCTGGCTGCGAACGCTAGTCCAAGACCGTGTCATAGACGCCCACCGGCGGCATCGGGTGGCCACCCGGCGCAGTCTCGATCGTGAGCAACCGTTACAGGCTCCAGCATGGGAGGACCAATCGGCGTTTGATTTGGCCGCCGTGCTAAGCGACCCACACCGCACTCCGGCAGCCGAGGCCATCCAGCACGAATTATTACAGCGATTTCACCTGGCCGTAGAACGTCTCGATCCCACGGATCGAGAGGTGATCCTCATGCGCCACTTCGAAGGACTGACCAATCAGGAGACTGCGATTGCCTTGGAATTGAGCGAGGCTGCCGCCGGAATGAGGTATTTACGAGCGCTAAGGCGTTTGCGGTCGTTTCTCCAAGACATCCCTTCCCAATCTCATTGCCATTACAAGAACGCATAGTGGACGACGCGAACGAACGAGATCAGCGTTTAGCGGATATCGCTAATCAGATCATGGAGCATCTGAGTCGTGGAGAGTTCGCAGACATCGAACCGCTGATTCACAAACATCCGCAAGATGCCAATGAGATCCGCGAGCTGTGGGAGGCCATGCGCTTGGTGAACCAAGTCGCCGTCGCGAGCCAACCATTCGCACGCGAAGACGGTTCCCCCACGGCCACCAGCGGACACTCGCCCGCGTTCCATGGCCGCTCAACGCACCTCCCACCGCCACCGGACGACCATGAAATCCTGGAGGTCTTGGGGTGCGGCGGGATGGGGACGGTGTACCTCGCGCGGCAGATCAGCCTGAATCGCCTGGTTGCCTTGAAGATGTTGTCACGTACGACCATCCCCTCGGCCGCCGACTTGGCTCGCTTTCGCACGGAAGCCGAATCGGCCGCTCGACTCGATCATCCGGCGATCGTCCCCATCTATCACGTCGGGCAGATCCAAGCGCACCCGTACTTCACCATGAAGTACGTCGCAGGGACGACCTTGGCACGCCAATTGGCCAACGGGCCGCTCGCGTCGCGTCCGACAGCGACGAGATTGCTCCCCGTTTGCCAGGCGATTCAGTATGCGCACGAGCGAGGTGTGCTGCACCGTGACCTAAAACCATCCAACATCCTCGTCGACGAATCCGGCCAGCCGCATGTCAGCGATTTCGGCTTGGCCAAGCGTGTGGAGTCGTCAGACGAAATCGAGCGGGGCGAGGGGAGTCATGCAGCCTCAGAGCCCCAACTAACACTCTCAGGCGCCATCCTGGGAACACCTGGTTACATGGCTCCGGAACAAGCGGCGGGCAAACGCGGTCAGTTGGGTCCAGCCAGTGATGTGTATAGCTTGGGCGCGGTGTTGTATCACATGCTGACAGGGCGCCCCCCCTTCCAGGCTGCCTCTGCGGTGGAAACCGTCCTGCTGGCGATCGAACAAGATCCCTTGCCTCCGCGCCTGCTGAATCCGCGCGTGGATCGCGAGCTGGAAATGATTGTCTTGAAATGCCTGCAAAAGGCTCCCGATTTGCGTTACGCCAGCGCGGGCGCGCTAGCCCGGGACTTGGCGGCCTACCTGGCAGACGAACCGACCACGGCGCGGTCCGGTTTTTTTCGGCAATTGTTCAGCCGCATGTTTCGCGAGACCCACCACGCCACGGTTCTCACCCACTGGGGTTCGCTGTGGATGTGGCACAGTCTCGTGCTGCTGGTCACGTGCCTTTTTACCGACGGCTTGCAGCAAATCGGTGTTACCTCCCCTTGGCCGTACCTGACCATGTGGACCGTTGGCTTGGGAATTTGGGCGGCGATATTCTGGGCGTTGCGACATCGATCCGGCCCGGTAACGTTCGTGGAGCGTCAGATCGCACATGTCTGGGCGAGCAGCATGATCGCGATTGCCCACCTGTTTATTGTGGAAATGATCTTAAATTTGCCTGTTCTCACGTTGTCACCCATCTTGGGCATCATCGCCGGCATGGTATTCCTGGTAAAGGCAGGAACGTTAACGGGAAAATTCTACCTACAATCGGCGGCCCTGTTTGCCACAGGTATCGCCATGGCATTCTTGCAGCGCAACCAAATGCCGTTCGGTATCACGCTGTTTGGCGTTGTGTCTGCCGCGAGTTATTTCTTTCCGGGCTGGAAATATTTTCAGGGAGCCTCCACGGAGCGTTCAAGGTGATGCACTTGCCTGCTGGGCTCGCAACACGACCAGTTCCGCCTCAATTGCGCCTTCAGTCTCCCTGTGCTCGTATTCTGCCAGCAGTTCCCATTCGCCGGCCGTTTCCAATTCGTGGGCGATCACCGCTTCGTGTTCTCGGGTTTCGAGTTGTTCGCAGTATTGATCAAATCTCTTGAGCAAGTGGGGCAATGAGTTGGCAGGTCGTGTTACACTCCTGCCTCTCAGTTGCGCCGCTACCGCATGATGCTTCGCAACCGCCGAACTCGCTCGTGCCTCCGCAGCCGACTGTTTGCCGCGTAGTTCCGCCAGTTGTCGCCGCAATTTTTCATTGGCTTCGATCGCATCCTCCAATTGCGGTGTCAGGGCGGTCGCTAATTGTTCGTGATGAATCTGCTGGCCAACGGCGCGGCGGGCCAAGGTTTCGTCCCCAGCATCTAGGGCCGTCAGGGCTCGGCTCCGCCACGCGTTGGCGTGCTCTAAATGCCGAGTCTGCTGCCTGGCGAGCATCCGCTCTGCAGCAATGGATCGGGCAACGAAGGCCGTCATGGTGGCGAGCGACTCGTCGATCTCCCGCAAGGTGTAGCGGACCATAGATTCCGGTCTTTCCAAGCGATCGATCCGTTCATGGACATGTGCGCTGACCACATCGGATATACGTCGAATCAAACCCATGTTCGTTCTCCTTGTGAAGATGAAACCTCTTGCCAAGCAATTGCCGAAACGCCTTCGATCGCGGCTGCGATCTGTGCTACCAGTTCCTCGGCGCGAGACGCCGGGGCACCTGTGAATTTTGCCAAATGAATCATGGAAACCAGCTCGCGAATCCAAGCCAAAGTGGCCATCAGATCGGAATAGGCTTGCTTCCGCACATGGGACAATCGGGCCAGATTGTGCACGCGGGCTTGATGACTCTTGCTCCATCGCGCATCGGTGGCATCGGTTGCCGATGAACCGTGGGACGCAACCTGCGGCCCTAGCTCGGCAGGGAGCGATCGGGCTAGGAGTTCGTCCATTTCGCGAATACGCGCTGCCTGGGCGGCGAGCGCTAAACGTAGCTCGTGAATGCGATCCGTCTCGCTGGCCAGGACGCTCTCCGCCCAGCCTCCTAAGCTTGACAACGCCCCATCCAACTCGGATTCCACTTGTCCAATCGCTGCGGCCATGCTGTCGGCGTGCGCTGGCACCGCTGTGGGGGCTTCGGGTACGGCCGCCGTCTGCCGCGCGGACAACAGCACCGGGACAAAGAGCGGCCAGAACAACCAAGCGCCGAGAAACAACAGACCGGCGTGCATCCATCCGGTATGACGATCGGTTAGGTAAACCGCCGTCGCGACCGCCGCGCCTGTCAACAAATAGATCGCCAAGGATTCGTGGAGTCCCATGATGTTCTGGTTCCCGTTGTCTTGGATGTTTCGTGTTGAATCGCTAATCGACCGCCCATCGCAGACGCAACCATGGTGGCCCCAGCACGCAGGGCGTTATCCAGTAATGCCGCCGAGGTAATCCCACAGCGAATAAATGACCAGCGGAGTTACTAAGGTTGTGCACCCGCACCAGGCAAAAATCAAGCGACGCAAGAGACAGGTACGGCCATCAGGATCCGCACAACGGATGGTGTCGGCCAGGCCTACAAAACCTTCGTAAAGATTTTTCGCACCGACTAACCCTGCAAGGAAGGGGAGCACCAATCCACAGACGACGTACCAGCCGTCGCGATAGTGATCCGCGGGCAGAACCAGGGCAGTCAGCGCCACTGCGACATAGACGGGAAGGACTCCCACCAATGTCACTGCGCCGACGGCCATTCCTTTGAGCGCATGGGCAGCGACTTCGAGCATGGTGATGCGGATTCCCGCCAATAGTCCGTAAAAGTAAAAACTGGGGAGGCAAATGCCGTTGGCTGCGATCAGTCCCAACGTGTAACCCAAGGTCAAATTGGCGGCCGAAAAGTCCCCCCAGTGCGACTTGGGAAGATGTATTAACCAGAAACCATCGCGGACGTTCAGAGCATTGATGAAGGCCGTTAAGAAAATGCCGAAGACAGCGAATCCCGCGACAGCAATCGCCATCAACCGCGGGATCATTTCACGCTGCATCGCCTCGTTTCGTAACAGACGATCGAGCTGTTGCCAATTCTTCAAGATCATTTCAACGATTGCCGGAACGGACGGGCTACCGCCGGTCGCCGGATCTGTCTCCGCGTGCTGCGATTTCAGAGAATTGATGGTCGATGGTTCGTGGTCGATTGTGAACGTGTAGGACATGGCGGAGTTCCTTTCGCTGATGTGATGCCGGCTAGTGATCAGAAAGTAAAGATGCCAAACAGGTAGAACAGTTGGGCACCAATGGCGCCCACAAGTCCCAAGAACCAAAGCGGTGGTGAAGGGCGATCGGTCTCCAATGCGAGCATCACCCGTCGGAACACATCGGACATCGATAAGCCAACACCTGCGAATACCAACAAATTGATGGCCATGACGATGGCCCGCGCAATGGTGGGGCTCAACAGATCTGGGGCTTGGGCCGGCACCGCTACGCTAAAGAACCAATTGATCGGCACCGACGCAATGAGGGCCAGCCCTCCCCAACTCGTCGTCACCAAAGCGGCCAGGAGGGTCGAGCTGGCGCGCAGACGAGATCCCCCCAGGCTGTGCAAGATGTACAGGGCAGGAAGCGGTATGGCCCAGGCCAATCCAGCCGCGACGCTTAAGAGCAGCGATTTCGTCCCAATCGCGGCCAAGCCTCCCCCCAGCCCCATGGTGATCCCATAGAGAGATGTCCCCAAAATGGCCGTAGTACCCAGCCCTATCCAAACCGCGAGGCCATATGGCGCATCCGTTTCCCACCGGGCGGCGAATTGTTCAGGCTCGCGCAGTGCCAATCCGACCTGGGTCATTCCGGTCCGAATCGATTGTCTCAGCATGGTCGTTTCTCCGTATATTGATGCGGTTGTCAGGCTTCCCAACAAGACAACCGCAGAAGAAGACGCCCATTAACAGGCTAAGAGCAAATATTTTTCTGGACCCTCCATCCCACACTCGGTAACTCAGCGTTTCATCCGCCCGAAAAGCTGCGAAAGTGGAACCCCATCCCAAAAGACGCGCTCGGCGATGTAGACCAATCCCCCCATGGCCAACACACACAGCGAGGCCAACACTGGAAAAACGTCCTCGCGACACGCGTATTGAGTCGTAGCCCACAGCATGAACAAGCATGACAGGCAAAACAACAGCGGCGTGAAGGGGTAGCCCAATACGTGGTAGACCTCCGTATCAGGGGAACGAGAGCGCCGCAATTGAAAGATCGAAGCGGCCGCCAGCAAAGCGAAGAGCCAAAAAACGGGCGTCGAGAAGACGACCAGTCGCTGAAAGGCCGTCTCGTTGGGGCCGAACACCAGAATCAAAGCGCTAGTTACGATCGCTTGCACGATCAATGACCGCAGCGGCACGGCGTGTCGCGGATTCCAAACCCCTAACCATCCGAAGGTGCGATGCTCCGTGCCGGCGGCGTACAACACACGCGAGCCGGTGAGCACCATACCGTTGACGGATCCCAAACACGAGATGGCGATCAAGCCGCTAATGACCGCCGCACCCTGAACGCCCCCCCAGCGACTTAATAAATCCGCGGCGGCCGATGGGGACGCCCGGAATCCACTCGGCCCCAACACTCGCCAAAACGACAGGTTGATCAGAAGATAGGTTCCCAAGACCAGGCTGGTGCCCAGCAACAAGGCGCGCGGTATATTGCGACGCGGCTGGCGTATCTCAGCCGCCACGGAGGCGATCTCGTTCCATCCTCCATAGGCAAACAGCACCAAGATCATCGCCGTATACAGATTGCGAGGATTGGCTGAGGGTGCGGTCGCCATCGTTGCGTGATCCGCATGCGGAGCGACGAATAGTGCCGTGACCAGGATGACGGCCAAACCGGCCAATTTGCTGACGGTCAACACGTTTTGGGTTCGGCTGCCAGCCCGCACCCCAATGACATTGATGGCGGTTAGCGTGATGGTGGCAGCAATGGCATAGGCGGGCACTTCGTATCGAAACCCGAGCGGCGGCCAAGGAGCCAGGTGCCGCACCTGCTCGGCAAAGATATAGGCCATGGCCCCCACGTTGGCGGGGCGCAGGATCCAAAACTGCGACCAAGCAAAAAGAAATCCGATGCCACGTCCATACGCCTGCGTCAGGAAGACATAATCCCCGCCGTCCGCCGGATAGCGTGTGGTCAACTCGGCGTAACACAGCGCACCGGATAGGGCGATGACGCCCCCCGCTGTCCAAACACCCACTAATTCCCCCAGGCCACCAACACACCCCGCGATGCTGGCCGCTGTCTTAAAAATCCCCGCACCGATGATAATGCCCACGATGATGCACACGGCATCGAACAAGGACAAGTGCGGGCGAGGAGTGGGATGGTTCACAACGTCACACTAATGGGCCTTCCTCTGCCTTACTGCGTTTCGCTGGAAACATGGACCGTGGTCCGAAGAGCTGGCGGTGAGACCCGCGGCTGGCACCATAGCTCTCACTTGACCGCATCGTACCAGACCCCATAACGACGAGCCAGCTACAACCCGATGGCGATTGGACCGGACTCACACGTTTATCAACGTCCGAAGACTCGCGAAACAGTCACACGCGGCATTGTCGACACTTATTGTCAGATCGGGCACCTATCCGGCTCGTCGCACCTGCGACGAGCAATCGATCGGCTGGGCGAATATCCATTGATATATGGGCCGGGCTATCGCTATCGCTAGTGGATCAATCGACGCGGCATCAACAGCTCGGAGATAAACGGTGTG
>SXHS01000301.1 GCA_005773145.1 Planctomycetaceae bacterium
GCCCGCGTGATATTGGCCAGGTGACAGACGCTGATCGAGCGATGGCCGATCTCCACATCCGCGACCGGCCGTTGTCGGGACCGCATGCAGTCGAGCCAATTTTGCATGTGCCAGCGAGCTTGCCAAAGGGCTAGTTCGTCGCTCCATTTCCGCTCCTCCTCGGCTACGTCGACCTGCTTGCGCAATTCGGCGGCAATCTCCGGCGGATTGGAATTGAACTTGTTGCGGTTGATCTCGATTTTTCCCTTCTCGCAGATGAAGATGGCACCGCCGAAAGGGCCCGATTTTTCCAGAACAAAATGGACCTCGACTCCATTGGCATATCGCATGCCAACCTGGCCATTCGGCCCGCTGGTGATGGGCCACATCTCCGTCGGTCCGGCGTCGTCCATGCCCAGGGCCCACTGAATTTGGTCAACACCGTGTGCACCCCAATTGGTCATTTCTCCGCCACCGAAATCTTGCCAGTGGGACCATCCCATCCATTCGTTGTGGTAGGGCCGCTGGGCCGCTTGATTCAGCCATATATTCCAATCCAAGCCGTTGGGGACGGGTTCTTCGCCGATCGGGGTTGACGGGGGCGCCATCGCGTTCGTGTAGTTCACGGCCCGCACTTGCTTGACCTTTCCCAGGCCACCGTTGCGTATCAACTCACAAGCGACTCGATTCATGGCCATCGACCGTTGCTGCGTGCCGACCTGCAAGATGCGATCGTGTTTGCGAACGGCATCCACCAAGGCGCGTCCTTCTTGGATGTACAAGGTCAACGGCTTTTCGGCGTACACGTCCTTGCCCGCCATGCAGGCGTGCATGCATGGCAGCACGCGTTGGAAGTCGGCCGTGCCAATGACCACAGCATCAATGTCCTGGCGTTCCAGCAGTGCGTGATAATTCTGATAGATGGCCCAATCGGCCTTCATCTCCGACTTGAACTCTTCCGCACGTGGCAAGTTGCAATCGCACAGGGCGACGATCTGGGCCGTTTCGGGGAGTTGCTGTAACAACAGTTTCGCCCGGCGACCAATACCAATGGCACCCACGCGGATGCGATCGTTGGCGCCGATGGGGTTCGTGGCTGCCTGCACGCGACGCTCTCGCAGTCCCAGGCCAAGTCCCGCGCCGGCCATTGCCAACGCGCCGGCCGTGCCCAGAAAGTGTCGGCGGTTCGTCGATGTGGCCTTTGATGTGGCCCCTGATGTGGATCGTGTGTGCAGCATGACTGAGGCTCCTTTGCAAGCGCGGGTCGACGTTGGAGTTGCATCAGGGACCAATGCCCTCGCCGGGCTTGGCCACGTGGTTGGGCGGGACACCTAGTTCCGGAGCGCCACCATCCCCAGTAGAATAGCGGCCGTGGCGGGGCCGCACAAGCTTGGCCCGGCCGGTCGCGCGTGCGGTCACCGCTAACACCAAGAGTCGAGACAGCCGTCTCGCAGCCCAGGGGATAAATAGGACATCAGGAGAATGATGATGCAGAAGCTCGTGTGTAGGTCTCTTGTTGTGATCGCTTGGTCTGTGAACGGCCTGGGTTTGCTTACTACGGACCTCTTTGCTCAAGCGACCAAGACGTTGCATGTTGCGACTGATCCGGTTCCGCGCGAAGGTGGTTGGTTGGAGCGCCATGAGGGCATGAATGCCCGAGTCGCTCAGGGAAACGTGGATTTGATATTCATCGGAGATTCCATTACTCAGGGCTGGGAAACGGAAGGACAAAAAGCGTGGGGGAGGTTCTATGGCCATCGCCACGCGGTGAATCTCGGCATCAGCGGCGATCGCACGCAACACGTCCTGTGGCGGCTCGATCACGGCAACCTACAGGGTATATCTCCCAAGGCGGCGGTGATCATGATCGGGACGAACAACTCGCGAGACAACTCTGCGGAGGAAATCGCCGATGGGATTACGGCGATTGTCGAAAGTCTGCGGGAGAAAACCCCGGACACCAAGATTTTGTTACTAGCGATTTTTCCGCGCGGAGCCACGCCGGACGATCCGCAGCGGCAGGTGACACAGAAAGCAAACGCCATCGTGGCCAAGCTGGCGGACGACCAGCATGTGTTCTTTCTGGATATCGGCAAGAAATTCTTGCACGAGGATGAAACACTAGGAAAAGACTTGATGCCGGACCTGCTCCATCTGAGCGAGCAAGGCTACGCCGTTTGGGCAGAGTCCATCGAATCCCTGCTGGCCAAGTTGATGGCATTATGACGTTGTCAGCGATAAGGATCTAATGCACCGTGCATAATTTCGAATACCAAGCGGTCGCGACTTTGGACGAAGCGGTGCAACTCTTGGAGCAGCATCGGGGCAAGGCCCGTTTGTTGGCTGGCGGGACCGATCTCATCGATCAGATGCGAATCGGCCGACACACACCCGAGTTCGTGATTGATGTCAAGAAAATTGCCGAACTGAATCGGCTGGATCTGGCAACCGACGGCTTATACGTGGGGGCTGCTGTTCCCTGCTACCGCATCACGGGGCACACCGAATTGAGTCGGCAGTACGCCGCATTGAGCGACAGTTGCTGCATTATCGGCGGGATTCAGATCCAGAGTCGCGCCACCTTGGGGGGGAATCTCTGCAATTCCGGACCGGCGGCCGATTCGATCCCCGCCATGATTGCCTTGGGCGGATCGTGTCTGATTCGAGGACCAGCCGGCAGTCGCGAGCTGCCCATCGAATCCTTTTGCACGGCCCCCAGCAAGAACGTCTTGCAGGCCGGAGAATTGGTGGTCGAGATTCGATTTCCACCACGCGCACCACGAAGTGGTTCACACTATCGACGCATGATTCCTCGCAATGAGATGGACATTGCGGTGGTCGGTGTTGGGGCCAGTGTTGAATTGGATGAGAGCTTGTCGCACTTCGTGTCCGTGCGGGTGGGGTTGGGCGCCGTGGCCCCGACACCGTTGTTGGCGGGTGCCGTAGCCGACGCATTGGCGGGGCAACCCGTGAACGGGTCGAGTTTTGCACGGGCTGCCGAGATCGCCCGGCAGTCGATCGCTCCGATTACCGATATGCGCGGTACGCGTGAGTATCGCATCCATGCCACCGGGGTAATGGTTCAGCGCGTGCTGGAAATGGCCGTGGCGCGAGCACGCGGCGAAGATGCCAACTATCGCGTTGGCCATTGACCATCGCAAGGGAATGAATCGGCCGTTCGGCCCTCCGCAGGGAATGATCGAACGAAGCGAATAGGACCAACAATGACGGGATGGGGAGTGGGCATGGGAAAGCGCATCGTCCAAATTACAGTTAACGGCGACACGACGGAGTTCTTGTGTGAGCCGCGGCAGACCCTCCTGGAGGTGCTGCGGAACACGCTGGAACTCACAGGGACCAAGGAAGGTTGCTCGAATGGCAATTGCGGTGCCTGCACCGTGCTCATGAATGGACTCCCCGTGGTCAGTTGTCTGGTGCTGGCCGTCGAGGCTGCCGGGGCCGAGGTTCGCACGATCGAAGGGGTGGCACGCGGTTCACACCTGGACGAGGTGCAATCCGCCTTCTTGGAGGGGGCGGCACTGCAGTGCGGCATCTGCACGCCCGGTTTCATCATGCAGGCCGAGGCTTTATTGGCCCGTAATCCCCAACCGACCGAGGAAGAAATTCGCTTCTATTTGGCGGGCAATCTCTGTCGTTGTACGGGATATGACAAGATTGTACGTGCTGTTCAGCGTGCGGCTCAGTTGCGGCAGGCCGCGCAGCAAAACGGCCGTTCATAGTTCGGTTCGTGTAGGTCATGATGTTGGAAAGGTTGAAGCATGGCACCGGATGTGAAACAGAGAAAATACCAGGTGATTGGCACACGTCCTGTGCGGCATGACGGTGTTGACAAGGTCACCGGTCGCGCCAAGTATGGGGCCGATCAGCGATTGGCTGGCATGTTGGAAGGAGCCATCCTTCGCAGTCCCCACGCCCATGCACGGATCCGACGCATCGATACCACCCAGGCCCAGGCCATGCCGGGCGTTCGCGCGATCGTCACGGCGGCCGACTTCCCCGAACAGGGAGATCGGATCGTGGAGTTGGGGGAGGGTATGGCCAACATGCGGCATCTGAGCGCCAACGTGATGGCACGCGAAAAGGTCTTGTATAAGGGGCATGCAGTCGCCGCCGTGGCGGCGGATAATGTGCATATCGCCCAGGCTGCCGCGCAACGCATTCATGTCGAATACGAAGTGCTCCCCGCCGTCACCGATGTCCGCGCTGCCATGCGCGAGGACTCGCTGATCTTGAACGAAGAGATTCGTACGCAGGCGTTCGGCTCTGCCCCGGCCAGTCCAGATGCCAAGCCGACCAATATTGCCAAGCACTTCGTCTTCGAACTGGGTGACCTTGCCCAGGGCTTCGGGTCGGCTGAGGTGGTTATCGAGCGCGAGTTCGATACGAGCACGGTGCATCAGGGGTATATCGAGCCTCACAACGCGACCGTATCTTGGAATGCTGACGATCGGGTCACGGTCTGGATGAGCACGCAGGGTTCATTCACCGCCCGGCAGCAGACGGCTGAACTGCTCCAGATTCCCGTGTCGCACGTGAAGGTGGTGCCGATGGAGATTGGGGGTGGGTTCGGCGGGAAGATCTCCGTATACCTGCCCCCCGTGGCCGCTCTGCTTTCCAAGAAGACCGGCCGGCCTGTGCGTCTGGTCATGTCACGGGCGGATGTTTTTCAGGGGACTGGCCCCACACCCGGTTCCCATATGCGTGTCAAGCTGGGTGTAAAGCGTGACGGGACGATTGTCGCTGGGGATGCGTGGATCGCCTTCGAGGCCGGCGCCTACACGGGATCCCCTATCGGTCCCGCTTGCATGTGCGTGTTCTCTTGCTATAACGTCCCCAACGCACGTGTGGAAGGCTTTGATGTGTGTGTGAACAAGCCTCGTACCAGTGCCTACCGGGCGCCGGGGTCCACCCATGTGGCCTTCGCGATCGAAACGGTCGTCGATGAGATTTGTTCGCAGATCGGCATGGATCCGTTGACTTTTCGGCTCAAGAACGCAGCGCGCGAAGGTATTCGGCGTGTTGATGGACCGGTCTACGGCCGCGTGGGCCTCGAGGAGACTCTGGCGGCCATACAGGCGAGTGAGCACTATCGAACGCCGCTGCCGGGCAAGTATCAAGGCCGCGGTGTCGCTTCGGGATTCTGGTTCAACGTGGGGCTCAAGTCGTCGGTATCGGCCACGGTAAACTTTGACGGCACCGTGACTTTAGTGGAAGGCTCCACTGATATCGGCGGGACGCGGACCAGCATCGCCATGCAGCTTGCCGAGACGTTGGGCATTGCCGTCGAGGACGTTACACCTACGGTCGTCGATACAGACAGTGTGGGATATACGGATGTCACCGGTGGGAGTCGAGTCACCTTCGCCACGGGAATTGCGGCCGTCGAGGCGGCGAAGGATATCCAACGGCAACTGGTACAACGCGCCGCGTTGTTGTGGAACGTGGACCCATCCGCCGTCCGCTATGAGGCGGGGAGCGTCTGGGGACCGCAGCAACAGTGTCTCCGATTCAAGGAGTTGGCCGCTGAGCTCCCCACGACCGGTGGTCCCATCATCGGCCGCGGCACGTCGAGCGAAGCCACGCAAGGGGGCGCTTTCGCCACGCACTGCGTCGATGTGGAAGTCGATCCCGATTTGGCCAAAGTGACCATTTTACGCTATACTGCCGCACAGGATGTGGGGACGGCTATTCATCCCAGCTATGTCGAAGGGCAGCTGCAAGGGGGCGTCGTACAAGGCATTGGCTGGGCATTGAATGAGGAGTATTCCTACGACGATCAGGGGGCGATGCGCAATCCAACATTCTTGGACTACCGCATGCCCACCTGCTACGATGTGCCGATGATCGACACGATTCTTGTGGAGGTGCCGGATCCCCAGCACCCCTATGGTGTTCGCGGGGTCGGTGAAGTGCCCATCTGTCCGCCACCAGCTGCCATCGCCAATGCCATCTACCAGGCAGTTGGCGTTCGCATGCGGCACCTGCCGATGTCGCCGCCACGGTTGTGGGCGGAATTGTCCAAGAATTCGTCTTGAAGAACCGTGAAGACCGCAGCTGTCGTCGTACCTCGAGACCTGAATTTACGGTTATGGCCGCCATGCCGCGCGTTTATATTCCTTCGACCATGCGGACCTTGACCGGCCATGATATCGTGGACGTGACGGCGACGAATGTGCGCGAGGCCATCGATGAATTGGAGCAGCGATTTCCAGGAGTCAAGGCAGCCCTTTGCGCCCAAAATCGACTGATGCCAGGTATTTCCGTGGTCGTCGACGGTCGCATCGGAACGCTGGGACTTTGGCAACCATTGTCTGAGGATGCCGAAGTGCATTTTGTTCCCGCGTTGGGCGGCGGCTGATTGTCCGGCGTCGTCAATAGAGAACCCATATGCAAGAACTGTTGCAAACATTGATCGAGGCCATTCGCGCCGGCCGCGCTCTTGCCTATTGTCGGCTCGTCGAAACACGCGGTTCAACGCCTCAGAAATCAGGGGCACTCATGCTGGTGCATGCGAATGGCCAACAGTGCGGCACACTAGGGGGGGGATGTGTCGAAGCGGAAGTGAAGCGGCGGGCCGTGGCTTCGCTCATCTCCGGCGTGCCAACCGTGCATACCTTTCATCTCGACAACGATTATGGGTGGGATGACGGTCTGATTTGCGGTGGACGCATGCGCGTGTTGGTCTGCCCAGTACACGAGGCATGGGCCACTCGCTACTTCTCCCGGCTGGCCGAGGCGGTGGCTGCTGGGCAGGGCGTGACCGAGGTCATTGCCTACGAGTCGGCGTCCGCAGAGACCCCTGTGCCGCAGATGGTTTTGTTCGCGGACGATCAGCGGTTGTTGGCGACGTTGCCGGATCCAACGACTTGGAATCTCGACCCTGTGCGCGAGCATCTAGTGCCACTGTCCCATCGGCCCCGCCCGTACGTCGTAGAGGGGATGGCCTATTTGCCCGTCCTGCCCCGTTGCCGATTGCTGATCGTAGGAGGCGGGCATGTCGGTAAGGCGGTCGCCGATTTGGCTTATGACTTGGATTTTGACGTTTGGGTGGTGGATGATCGGGACGAGTTCGTGTCGGAAGATCGATTTCCTCGCGCGCGACGGCGTATATCGGGCGTGGTTCGTGACCTGCTGCCCCAAGTAGAGGTCACCCCCGACACCTATTGCCTGATTGTTACCCGTGGCCACAATCACGACGAACAAGCCCTGGAACAGTTGGTGCAACGAGGAGCGCGATACGTGGGCATGATCGGCAGCCGTCGCAAGATCCGAATGATTTTTGAGGATCTGCAGGGCTTGGGAGTCCCCATGTCGGCACTGCAAGCCGTCCATGCGCCCGTGGGCATTCCGATTGGTTCCCAAACGGTGGCTGAAATCGCAATCAGCATCTGCGCGGAATTGGTTGCACATCGCAATGGTGCGGGGATCATCCCAGGCAGTCCCGCCAACATCTCGGGGGCAACTCCAGAGTGACCCAATCTCGCTCCGTGTGCACCTATGCCGTGATCCCCGCCGCCGGTGAAAGCCGACGTATGGGTCAGCCCAAGCTCTTGCTCCCCTATGGCGACTCGACGGTCATCGACCAAGTATTGCGAACTTGGATAACGCCACTCGTCACGCGGGTCATCGTGGTCGTGCGCGGCAACGATGCGCCTTTACAGGCTCGTTGTCAGCAATACGACGTCGATGTCGTGTGGTTGCCGGAAACCACCTGCGATATGAAGGCATCGGTGAAGGCCGGTTTGGATTATATCGAGCATCGTTACCAACCGATATCAAGTGACCGATGGTTGTTGGCGCCAGCGGACATGCCGTTGCTGGAGCCGAGCACGCTGGAGTGCGTTCTGTCGGCGGCGGATGCCCGACCTGAGCGAATGATCGTGGCCACCTATCAGGGACGTCGTGGCCATCCTTTGCTGATTCCTTGGCAGTTTTTGCCAGCCATTCGGGCGCTCGGTCAGGACCAGGGAATCCGCGATTTGCTGGACCGGCACGGCGTCGATTCGGTCGCCTGCCAGGATCCCCATATCCTGGATGATTTGGACACGCGCGAAGATTACGAGCGGCTACTCGGTCACGCGAACCGAGTTGGGACGGAGTAGCTCGGGGACGGTCTCCTCCTCGGCGGTGAGCCCCGTGGCGAATCGCAGCTCGCTCATGGTTTTTTCGGCATCCAGCATGCTGTCGGTGACTTCATCGACTTGACCACTAATAAAGTCGGGCTCTTGTCGGTTGACTGCCATCTCGCTCAGCCCACGGATTTTGTTTTCCAGTCGATCGATCTCAAGTTCGACCAATTGAAAATTGTCGCGAGCTTTGGACAGGTTTTCGAGCCGGGCGCGGCTGGTCTCTAGGTTGTCCTCCAAGGTCTTACGGATTTTTTGTGCTTGGAGCTGCGCGGGATCCGAGGGGGTCTGTTTCAGCCGCTGCTCTAACTCGTGAACATCGGCTTGGATTTGGGATTCGCTGGTCTTTTGCAGGAACCGCGACAACGTGAATTGCGCGTAGAGCAGCCGCAAATAGATCCACAGCAACCGATCCAGTCCGGCTAACTGAAAATGGTCGAGTGACTCGCTGCTGCCGGTGTGGTCAGGATCTTGCAGAGCCGCGGCGATCTGTTGGAGGTCCAGACACTGACGCCGCAGCGACTCGAAGCGTTCCAGGTATTCACGTGGGAGCGCGCGGGTAATGGTTTGCAGCGTCTTGGCAGCATCGACATTTCCCACTTGCCGTTTGACCTTGGCCTCTTGCGCCTCGATGTAGGCCTGGTAACGTGGATGTGACGCGAGCAGGCCCAGGTAGGCGATTTCCCCGGCCGCCAACAACGGAAGCACGACCTGTTCGGTGCCTGTCAGAAACGCTGCCGCAGTACCACCGACTGCTACGAGCAAATTCCAATGGTAAAAAAACGCGGTCTTAACGTATTTGAACATGCCCATGCTCAAGCTTCACGATGAGGTCTCTCAGGAAGGCGACCGTTTCCTGAAATCGGGTCTCTTTCTGCATCTGCTGGGCCGGCCGGTCGGCCGGCTGAATCTCAAGTTCCTCAAGTATAGTTCCTGGGGCTCGGCTGAACACGTAGGCTCGATCACCCAGAAACACGGCCTCCTCGATCGAATGAGTTACAAAGAACACCGTCGCGTGGACATCCCGCCATAGCGAGACCAGCAGGTCCTGCATGTTCATGCGGGTCATGGGGTCCAAGGCACCGAACGGTTCGTCCATCAGAATGATGCGCGGTTTGAGGATCAATGTGCGAGCGATAGCCACGCGCTGACGCATCCCTCCGGAGAGTTCGTGCGGAAATTTCTCCGCGTCCTTGGAAACATCCAGAACCACTTTGCGAATCCACTCCCGACCGATTTCAAACCGTTCCTTGCGGGCCACGCCTTGGCATTCCAGGCCAAACGTGATGTTCTCCAGGACGGAACGGTGGTCCAAGCTGGTGTAGTCCTGAAAGACCATGCCTCGGTCCGGGCCCGGACCCGTCACGGGCCGATTCATAACCAGGACGTTGCCCGTGGTGGCCGGATGTTGGGGAGCGAGCCC
>SXHS01000302.1 GCA_005773145.1 Planctomycetaceae bacterium
AGACTTCAAGACAGCATGAATGACCTGGCCGCTCAATTCGCCGGCCCCAGCAATGCGGGCGACCATATTCGCATTGAATACGCTTTCCGGTCCGGAGGTGTTTGGCAGCACGCCTTCCTGGGAGGCACGGGAACAAGCCAAACCAACGATATCATTTCGTTCTATCCTTCGGGCGCCGATCTGGCGAGCAATCCCAGTTGGGGTCCGGCCTGGGGGCTTGGCAAATTTGCACCACCGAGCATCGGCAACCAAACCAGCACCATGCACGATCCCAATGCATGGAACACGATGCGGATCGATTATGTGAATGGCGCCTCGACATTCGATTGGTCCGTTAACGGCGCGGCGACGGAGACGTTAAACATCAACGGCGCCCCACAGAACCTCACGAGAATGTTTTTCACGGATGAAGGTCCCTGGGACGGCGCTTCGTACCTCGACTCGATTTCAGTTGTACCTGAGCCGTCCACGGTTCTACTTTTGCTGAGCGGGGCGCTAGGTGTGATTTGGCGTCTCAGGCGACGAAAATAAAAAATTGTGAAGCGCGCGACTCCTATCTTCCGGTACATAAGAACGAGTGGGAGAACTTGGGTCTTTGTGTTGATGTTGCCTCCGGTTACCTATTTATAAGGAGAGTCGTCATGACTCACAAGAAATTCGCTAGCTGCGTCGTTACCGTATTGTGCATGACGATCTTGAGCGTGATGCCTAAGAGGACGGAGGCGATCCTTGTCACGAATGTTACCCAGGATACGGTTCTTTTTTCCCACGACTACGAGAACGGCACGGTAGGAAACGATGTATCGACCGCCCCGCCCACCGTCGGCACTTGGGCATGGGGGACAAAGAATCCCCGCAATTCCACACTTTATGCCGACACCACTCCCTATTCGGGGAGCCAACACCTGACGCTGATAGACAACATGAATGACCTGGCAGCCCAATTCGCCGGCCCCAGCAATGCGGGCGACCATATTCGCATTCAATACGCTTTCCGGTCCGGGGGAGTCTGGCAGCACGGCTTCCTGGGGGGCACGGGAACAAGCCAAACCAACGATATCATCTCGTTCTATCCCGTGGGAATTGACCTGGCCAGCGATCCAGGTTGGGGGCCCGACTGGGGGATTGGCAAATTCGCTTCAGGAAGTATTGGAAGCCAAACGAGTTTTACGCACGATGCCAATGCTTGGAACACGATGCAGATCGATTACGTCAACGGTGCAACTACGTTCGACTGGTCCGTCAACGGCGCGGCGACCGAGACGCTGAACATCAACGGCACCGGGCAGAATCTTACGCGAATGTTCTTCACCGACGAGGGTCCCTGGGCAGGAACATCGTACCTCGACTCGCTGGTGGTGGTGGCTGAGCCTCTGGCCGGCGATCTGAACGGCGACGGGTTCGTGGGTCAGGACGATTTGAACATCGTCTTGGGTGACTGGGGAAATATGCCACCGGGCGACCCACGTGCCGACCCCAGTGGCGATGGATTTGTTGGTCAGGACGACTTGAATCCCGTGTTGGGCGATTGGGGTCAAGGCACGATGCCGGCAGTCGGTTTACTAAATGCCGTGCCCGAGCCGCAATCGCTTTGGCTGGCAGTAATCGCGGTTGCTGGATGGCTGCCTTTCCGGCGACGAAAGTGGTAGCATCGAATACACCACAGGCGTTAAGCCGAAAGCGACTATTATGTCACCCCCTCACCCTCTCACGCCCTCACCCCGTCAGCGTCACGCAACCGGCTTTACCCTCGTGGAGCTCTTGGTGGTGATCGCCATTATCGGCATCCTCATCGCGCTGCTTCTGCCGGCCGTGCAGGCCGCCCGAGAAGCCGCCCGCCGGATGACGTGCAGTAACAATCTGAAGCAGATTGCCCTGGCTATCCAGAACTATCATGACACCAACAGGATGATGCCGTTTAATGCCAACAATGCCGGCTACACCAGCGGCACGTGGGAGCAGCCGGGCCCGGGCCAGTTGAATACGAAATGCAACGGTTTCAGTTGGTTTGCCGGCATACTGCCGTTTATCGAGGAATCAGCCATCTTCGATGAATTGGACTTCAAAGTTCCCGCCGTGCATCCTAGAAATCGGCAGCTAATCAAGCGGCCGATTATCGGCCTTGCCTGTCCGAGCGATCCGGTCGTGTCACGATTAGTGCGCAACGACATGGATTATCATTGGACATGGACGGCAGGCGGCCGAAACTTCGATTCCGATACCGCCGCCGTGTACACGTACAAAGGGGTTGCGCGAGGCAGCGAGCCGGTCTCTGGGCCGATTCACTTGTTTCACTACATCAAATACAACAATGGTTCAAGCGACTACCCAGTCAATCGCCGCTTGATGAAATTCCGGCACGTTAAAGACGGCCTCAGCCGTCAACTCCTCCTGGGCGAGCAGTCTTACGAATGTTCGCGGATGGCCTGGGCGCCTTCGATTGGCAGCTATGTGGATCCTGGCTTGGGCGTCAATGCCGTGTGGCGCGTGTCGGGTCATCCGTTTCCCGCCGATTGCATCTGGATGATGGCCTTTCTGGCCGAACCCTACTCCATGCACAGTTACCATCCCGCGGGCGCCATGTGCGCGATTGCCGACGGCAGCGTCCATTTCATTAGCGAGACGGTCAACGAGCAGCTTGTTTTGGATATGGCCCATATCAACAACGGCTTGCCGGTGGGCGGCTATGATCTGACTCAATAGCAAGTCATGACCATTGCGCAACGCTCACCGCCGCGGCCTTGGTGGAAATGCGATCGCAAGACGCTGGTCGGTGCCGGCTTGCTGTTGGTGGTCGCCGTTGTCTGGTTAACGGCGCGGATCACGATTACTTATGACGAGCGGCAGGCCGCGACTGCGTTGGAACTGCTCGGCGCGCAGGTGTACTACGACTACCAATGGGACTCCGATGGTCGATTCATTCAGCCAGTCGGTCCCGTGTGGCTGCTCCGACTGTTTGGCAACGCGCGGGCTGTCACCGGACATTCGTCAACGCTCACGGATGCCCATTTAGTTCACCTGAATGCTTTGACGCAACTGGAAATTCTCGATTTGACCAATACGCAAGTATCGGGAACGGGCTTTCGAGATGTAGACCAATTGACAAAATTGAAGGGACTCTATTTAGCTCGCACGCCGTTTAACGACGAGGGGCTAAAGACGGTCGTCCGGTTTAGCGGCCTTCAGGACATCATTTTGTCACAGACACCCGTCAGCGACGAGGGCATTGCTTGTTTAAAACGACTACGGAATCCCCATTCGCTGCGGCTGGACGGTACTCGCTGCAGCGCCGAGGGAATCAATAAGCTTCGGCAAGAGTTTCCCAGTTGCCAGATTGTGCCATAGTGTTGTCGCGCATGTAGTTGCTCACCAGTGCGGATACACGTGTTGCCTTAAGGCCGAATATGCAAACTTCTATGAGAGGCCCTAACACAACCGCCGGGGACTGTTCCGATTTCGCGGAGTCCGCGGAGCAAAATGTGACTGTCCCCTTCTCCGCGGCGGTTGTGTCAGGACCTCTTAATGCGTTCCTCCGAACGTCATGCCTGTTGCTGATCCTGACGTTCGTGGGTGGTTGTCGCAGCTCCGATTTGCCGGCAACCAGCGTGGTGAATGGTGTAGTCACCTACAAGGGGCAGCCAGTCAAGAACGGTCAAGTTGTCTTTGTACCGCAAGGCGCCGGAAACAGCGGGCGCGGTGTGACCGACGAGCAGGGCCATTTTACCTTGAGCACCTACGCGACCGGGGACGGCGCCGTGCTGGGCAAACACAAGGTTACGGTCGAGGTGCTTGAGAATCGCAATCGGGCTGAGCCGCTCCATCGAGCGCGTGCAAGAAGCCCCATCCCGTTGAAATATGCCGAAGTGAACTCAACTCCGCTGGAAATCGAAATCAAGGCAGATCCCAACGAGGTTCAATTCGATCTGACCGATTAACGATTTAACCCAATCGCCTGGATCGAGTACTGCTAAATGTTCCGTATTGTGCTCCGTTACCTTAGTATCATCCAGACGATGAACAACAAAGTTGTCTTGTCCTGGCGGACCGTCATGCATCGTCGGGTAGCTGCGCTATCGGCCATGATGGGCTACTTGTATTTGGCGGCAAGCGTAACAGGCCAAGAATTCGAATTAGTTCGTCAACCCTATTTGTTGGATACAGGTCTATCGTCGAGGTCCGTCTCATTTGAAAACCCCACCGGCGCTGCTGGCCAAGGTGGGCGAGCGGCCAGCCGTTTGGGCGCTGGTAGGAAAGGGTCTCACTCCAAGTCGGTCGAAGCTGGAACGACTGTGGTTCTGGCCGACATCCAAGGACCCGGCACGATCCGGCACATCTGGCTGACCTTGGCCGATCCGTCCGCAGCCGCAAGTTGGCAGCATAAGCCGGGAACCTTCCGCAAATTTGTGATCCGCGCCTATTGGGATAACCAATCGCATCCAAGCATTGAATGTCCGGTGGGTGATTTCTTTGGCTTCGGGCATGGCAAGCTCGTCCACTACCAGTCCGCCGTGCATTCGGTGGCTGGGAGGGTGGGAATGAATCTCTGGTTGCCCATGCCCTTTCGTGAACATGCAAAGATTGCCATCACGAACGAAGCGGACTATCCCATTTCCGTTGTTTACACCATTGACCATACGATTGGTGATAAGCATCCCGAAAACGTGGGATATATGCATACGTTGTTCAGACGAGAGAATCCCACGACTCCTGGGCGAGACTTCGAGTTGTTGCCCAAATTGGAGGGGAAAGGGCGCTACATCGGTTCGGTTATTTCAGTGCGGCAACTGAGCGAGCATTGGTGGGGTGAAGGCGAATTCAAAGTATACATGGATGGCGACAGCGAATTTCCGACGATTTGCGGCACAGGCTCGGAGGACTGGGCTGGTTTTTCCCACGGCCTGTCTGAGAATCGTTACGCTTATCACGGAGGCATCCTTAGCCAAGGAAAGTTTCATGCGATGTACCGTTGGCACTTGCGCGATCCGATTGCCTGGCAAAACGATTGTCGCATCACGATGCAACAGATCGCGTGGAGCGGAGGATTGAGCGAAACCAAAGATGATTGGTCGACGGCGACGTTTTGGTACGAACCGCTGCCCAGTGCCCCGTTGCCTCCCATGCCGGATGTTGCAGCCCGATCCGCGGATCTTTGGAACGAATAGGAAGTGAGAGGATCGACCTTGATTGGACGAAGACTCATCGATCGTCGGCTGGCCGCGGTTCTCCTTGCTGGAATGGCCTTCGGAGAGAGCATCGCTGCAGCGCAATCCGATGCGACGTCACTCAAGACCGACATGTTGCGCGTGGGCGTTGCGACGGCATCGTTCCAGGCTGACGACTCCATGCAGATTGCCGGCGGCATGGGACCCGGCCGCGCCGTGGGGCAGGAAGGCGACCTGCGGGCCGTGGCTTTCGTGCTTGAGCGGCTGGGTTCGGAGCGACTGGCGATCGTCGCCTGCGACGTGTTGTTTGTCACGCGCGAGATGATCGACAAGGTCGCCGAGCAAATTCAGCAATCCTGCGGGATTTCGCCGAGTCATTTGTTAGTAAATGCTACGCATACTCATCATGCGCCAAGTACCGTGCGCATTCACGGCTGCGAGCCGGAACCGGAATTTGTGCGGAGCGTTGAAGAAGGTATCGTGAGTGCCGTTGAAGAGGCGACTCGGCGCTTGACGGCTTGCCGTCTTCAATTCGCCTTGAACGAGGACGTGAACGTCGGCAAGAACAGCCGCATGAGGTTGAAGGATAACACCATTTACTGGATCGGCCCCTCGCCCGACGCCTTGGAGCCTACTGGTCCCTTCGATTCCCAAATGCCGGTGCTTTCGTTCCGGAGCGCCGACGAGCGATTGGTGGGTGTCCTTTACAACCATTCCACGCACACGATTGGCACGCTGTCGCCGAAAGTTCGCTCGCCGTCGTTCTATGGGCTGGCGGCGCAGCAACTGGAACAACAATGGAATGCACCGGTTTGTTTTCTGGAAGGTGCTTCGGGTTCGACGCATAACCTGACGCATGAGACGACTGACGCTTTGACGGTTGTCAAGCAGGCGGTTTCCGCGGGAGTGGAGAAGGGTCAGCCCATGGCTGTCAATCGTCTGGCGGCCATCAAGCGGCCATTCCGGTTCAAAGTCCGCACGTTCGATGAGGCGATGGAGGACGAAAAAGTCTCGAGTTATTGCCAGCGCCGAGTGCCCGCCGTTGCGGAAGCCTACGCGAATATCTTCCGTCAGATGCGCCTTGAGCTTCAGGCCGAACAAGGCAAAGAACGTCAGACTTTGCTGCAGGCCATGCTCATCGACGAAGTGGCAATCGTCGGCGTGCCGGCGGAGTTCTTTACCGGCTTAGGGATGGAAATCAAGAAACGGTCTCCTTACCAGCGAACCTATATTGCCGAATTGGCGAACGATTGGATCGGCTACTTGCCCGACCGCGAAGCGCACCGTTTAGGCGGTTATCAAACGTGGATGGGCCTGCACAGCTACGCCGAAATTGGCACGGGCGAACGAGTGGTCGACCAGATGATTGACATGCTTAACGAGTTGGCGAAATAGCCATGAATCGATGGTTGATATTCTTGTCCATTGGCTTAGCCGCGCAGGCGTTCGCGGTGGAGCCGACTCGTAACGGTCCGCTGTCGTCGGCCGATGAATTGGCCTCATTCCGCTTGCACGATCCGAACTTGGTCGTGGAACTGGTCGCGGCCGAGCCGCAAGTGGAAAGCCCGGTGGCCCTGGCCTGGGATGCGGACGGACGGTTGTTCGTCGCCGAAATGAGCGACTACCCGCTCGATCCCCAGCGGGGTCGCATTCGCCTGCTCAAAGACCGCAATGGCGACGGTCGTTATGAGCATTCCCAAGTCTTCGCCACAGACATTCCCTTTCCGACCGGCGTGTTGGCGTCGCGCGACGGAGTGCTGGTTGCGTCGGCGCCCGATATCCTCTTTCTCAGGGACGTCAATGGTGACGGACAATGCGATGAGCGTACGGTGTTGCTCACCGGCTTTGGTGAAGGAAACCAGCAGTTGCGGGTCAACGGCCTCGTTTGGGGTGCAGACAATTGGATCTATGGCGCCAATGGCCGAAGCGGCGGCAACCTTCGGCGGCCGGACGATGCTTCGCAAGACGCCGTTTCCATCAACGGACGCGATTTCCGCTTCCGGCCCGATGGATCCGCCATCGAACCTGTAACCGGTCAAAGCCAATTCGGAATGGCGCGGGACGATTGGGGCGAACGCTTTTGCTCGTGGAACACCATTCCATTGCGGCACGCCTTGCTCCCGCAATCGATTTTACAAATGCATCCGCAATTGACAAATCTAGCCTGCCGCGACATCGCCGACCCGGCGGACGGCACGCAGGTCTTCGCCATCAGTCCCACCCCGCAAACATTTAACAAGGAACCGACGGAATACTATAACGCGTTGTGCGGGCTAACAGTTTTTCGCGGCGATGGTTTGGGAGACGAATATATTGGCGATGCCTTTGTCTGCGAATCGCTAAGGAATCTCGTGCATCGGCGCAAGCTGGTCCCGGACGGGCCGAGCTACCGGTCTCAACGCGCGGTGCCAGGGGCCGAGTTCCTGGCTTCCGCCGATCCCTGGTTTCATCCCGTGTTCCTTGCGACAGGTCCCGATGGCGCGCTCTACATCGCCGATTTTTATCGCCGCTGGGTCGAACATCCGCAGTGGGTGGCCGATGCCGACGCGCGGCAACAAGTCAATTGGCGTGAAGGTGCCTCGCACGGCCGTATCTGGCGCGTACGCAGGCGGGATGCGAAGTTAGACGCCGCGTTCTTCGTCTCGCTCCACGGCGCTTCCACACTCGGTCTGGCTGCCCAATTGGCTTCCGAAAACGGCTGGCGGCGAGACACCGCGCAACGCCTGCTGGTTGAACGGCAAGATACAAGTGTCAAGGCGGCCTTGGAAGCGCTGGCGCGAAAGGGTTCGTCGCCACAGGTTCGCTTGCACGCCCTCTGGGCGCTGGCAGGACTCAACTCTTTGGAGAACCAGCTACTCGCGGAAATCATTGGCGACCGGGACCCCCGAGTGCGGCGGCAGGGCATTCGCTTGTCAATGCCCATGCTTGCAGAATCGCCTACGTTGCGGGGAGCCGTTTTGCAAGCGGCCGGAGACGCCGACCCAGGGGTCCGTTTTGAGACTGCGATTGCAATCGGCGCAATAGACAGCGATGAAAAGAATTCGGCGATCGACCGATTGGCGAATTTTCGGAACGACAGCATCTGGGACGGGGCGGCACTGCAGTTAGCTCTCGGCCGGTCCGCTGAACACTATCTTAATCGTATGCTGCTGTCGACAACCGTGGATCATGAACCGACCCACGCGCAGTACGAGTTGCTTGCCAACTTAGGGCGGATCGTCGGGCGAAATCGGCAGGACAGGGAAATCGCAGCATTTGTCAGCCTTCTGACGAGCGAGCCGGCCGTCGCAAGCCGGACCGCGATGCTCGCAATACTATCGGGCTTTGCTCAGGGACTTGCCGAGACGAGCATCTCGGTGCGGCAATTGCGCTGCGATCCAGCGGTAAATGGGAGCGATTCGATGGTTTCGCTTTCCAAGCTGCTGATCTTCGCTCGCGAATCGGCAATCGACGAAGCGATTTCATTATATCAACGGCTGGGCGCGATTCAGTCGTTAACCTACTGCGGCACGGCCAACGACGTACGGCCACTTGCACCGCTGCTTGCCGCCGGCAATCCGCAGGACTTGGCTGAGGCGGCCGCCGATGCGCTGGCCCGTGCGGCCGATCAAGAACTGGCCGTCGCGCTGTTTGCCGATTGGAACTCGTACTCAACCAGCACGCGGCGTGCATTGGCGACCTCGTCGCTTCGATCGCTGGTAACCAGTCAGGCGCTCATCGAGGCAATTGAATCGGACACGATCGTCGCCGTGGAGATCGAACCCAACACACGCGACGCCTTGCTTCAACTGCCGAGTGACGTTCTGGCGAAACGAGCGCAACAGATCTTTGCCGACGTAACGCCGGCCGCTCGCGCTAAGGTGCTGGCCGACCATACGACGGCACTGACGCTCGATGCTGATCCACATCGTGGAGCCGATTTGGTTACACAGCACTGTTTGAATTGCCATCCAATGCAAGGGCGCGGAGTGCGGATCGGGCCTGATCTCACGAGTGTGCGCTCACATCCGAAGGAGCAAATCCTGATTTCGCTGCTCGATCCAAGTCGTCAAGTATCACCAGACTTTATCGTTCACACGCTGATAACCACCGATGGCCAGTTGCTTTCCGGCATCGTTGAAAGCGAAACCGCCGCCACGGTCACGTTGCGTCGAGCCGACGGCCGTGACGAAACCGTGCCGCGCGATCACATTGAATCGTTGCGGGCCAACGGCAAATCGATGATGCCCGACGGTTTGGAGCAAAAGCTCTCCGTCCAGGATGTGGCGGACGTGTTGGCGTTTCTCACGAAACCGGAAGCACGGCGCTCCCAAAAGGTTGGTAGGTAACCGTTCACACCCCATGTCATCAAGAAAACGAATGCTCAGCGTTGTGGCCACTGCTCGGCAACAGAACCGTAACGTGCTGAAGTTGCTGACGGCGTGTTGCACTGCGCGGCTGGATGGTTCCGCTGCCCTTTCGCTACTGCCCGCGGCGGCCGCCTCGGCGGCCGCGGAAGCGGCAACCTGCCGGGCCGAAATCGGTCAAAATCCCCCGCTGAGCCCGGCGTTTTCCGGACGATTTCTGACAATTTTGAAAAATCTTGGGGGGGGGCTGATTTTGCTTGCAATTCTCACAAACGTAGCTACTCTAACGCTTGCGCTGTGTGCTCGGTGCCCGACGTGGCCGGGGCGGTGAACGGTTACGCTGGGTGAACAAATGAATCGTTGCAAGGGGCCAATCGCGAACGCCTATGTCCAATCGACCGTAGAGGCCGCGTGCCGTGCGATTGAGGAGCAAGGCTTTGCGATCATTCCAAATTTGATTTCATCCCACCTGGCCGGCAAGCTAGCTCGGCGAGCGCTGGCCTCGCCGCGAAGCTCGCCTGGGCACGCCGGCTGGGAGGCGTTCGTGGCGATGCTCAACCACGATATAACTTTCGCGGAACTGGTGGGCCACCCAACGGTGCTGGCGATTGTCCGACGCTTGATCGGAGGTCGCAGCGTGCCGGCCCCAAACGCGTTTGCTTGGCCCGAAGCCGACCAGATTCGACTCATGAACTGCGATGCGCTGGTGGCGCATCCGGGGTCGGAGTCGGGATGGTGGCACCTGGACCCGCCCATGGGACAACTGAGCCCCGCGCGATTGGTGCCCGATTTCCCGATTGTGGTCAACGTGATGTGGATGCTGACGCCCTTCAGCAAGAACAATGGCGCCACTCGCGTATTGCCGTTTAGCCATTTAAAACGAGCGGTACCGCCCCCCACGCGTGAACCGTTGAACGGCGAGTTGCATGTCTGCGGCGGGGCCGGCAGCATCGCGATTATTCCAAACATTACGTGGCACGCGGCCAGCCCAAATCGCACCAAAAAAGACCGCGTTGCGCTCGCATGTTCCTACGTGCCCTGGTGGGTAAACCGACTCACCCTTGACTCATACCCGGTGACGATGGAAACGTATCAGGCGCTGCCAGGCGTTGTCCAAGCGCTGACCAGGCATCAATTGCAGTGGAATATGGATTTCACCAACCCCACCACAAAGCGGCGTCTGAAATCTCCGGAAGCGAAAGACTCGTCCAAGCTGGATCGGCCGAGCAGGCGATGATCTCGAATGGTTTCGTAGTCATCGGCGGCGGTGTGATTGGATTGAGCACCGCGTATCAATTGGCACTCAAGCGGGTCGGGCAGGTGACTCTGCTCGACAAGGGGCCGCTGGGCGATGGATCCAGCAGCCGTGCGGCGGGCATCGGCGCGCACTTCGTGTGGAGCGATACGGGCGTGCCAGCGCTGCGTATGGGTGAGCGTCAGCCAACCGACGAATCGCGACAACTCGCCGTCCTTTCGAGGCCACACGACCAGATACCAATGGTTCGACTTTCCGAAACTTAACATCCGCGGCCTCCTCTTACATAGCATCTGACACCATTGATTTCTTGCGTGATATCGCCTAGCAGAGGATCCCCACCCAACAATGCAAGCTTCGACACGAGGTTGCTTCTCCTTTTAGGCAAACAAACGGCCGACGTCGTAGCTCACCACGCGTTGCGGCGGAACCGGCGGGGCGGGAATCAAGAGTTGCGGGTTCTCGCGGCAGCGTTGCGCCTCGGCATCCAGCGTACTGAATTCGCAGCCGCGCCGTTTCGCATGGTCGAGCAACAACTCAATCGCCCGGCCCTCAAGATCCTGCCGGCGAATCATCGTCCACGGATGCATCACAAAACAGCAGAACGGCAGGTCCGCCGCCAGCGCTGCCTCCAACGTCCCGCGATGCACCTCGAATTCTTCCTGGGGCGTCTCCACGAGCCGGCTGGGATACACAAACGGCGACGGCCAGCGGACGGCGTACTGCGTGCCGCGACCAAAATCCTTCACACCACAATCTTGCCAGCCGTGGCCCGGCAACTCGAGAATATCGTCGAACCCGTCGGGCGCGTAGGAGAACGGTCCGCTCAGGTCGCATGGCAAGGAGTCGCCGAACACCGATTTTAGATACGCCGAAGTCCATGTTACGCCCGCAGACCGCAAAGCATTCAGGTTTTCGGGACATCCCCGAAATCCTGCGCCGGCCCCCGACCGCGGCCGAAATCCGCGGCAGGGCCGATCCAACACGTCGCGCACAATCTGCACGCCGCGCAAGGTTTCGTCATAAATGAACTGCGGCGACGGCACCGGCAGCGACCAGGGCGGCTTGCAGATCAACCGCGAATGGCTGTACGTATGACTGTTGACGTCCCAAAATTCCGGTGTCTCGTCGATCAACCGCCTCAACTCGGCTCCGTCGTGATACACGACCCGCCCGGTAACGAAGATCGTCAGCGGCGCCTCAAACCGACGATGCACGCCAACGATCGTGCGCAACTTCGGCACGCACTCACCGATGTTTTCGGTGTCATAGGTAAGGACAACGCGCATTTGAATTCACGCCAAGCGATTGCTCCGCCGAGGTGGCGTTCTAACGAACTGATAACAATATAACCAAGTGCCGGACAACACGAATTGCAACTGCACGGGCGTTTCGGGGGACGGCAGCCTCACGGGCGACGCCCACTGCACCGCGTGCTTGAGTTGGTCGCCACGGATCGGCAGTGAGCGGATCGACTGATCCTCGCCTCCGGCCGCGGCAGACCGGAGGGAAACGACCGCCTGGCCGTCGCCCGCGTCCAGATTGACGTGAAGCTTGCCGTCGGCTGGCATGAGAAACGGCCTGGTTAGTATTGTTCCGCTCTCGCGCTGGGGTTCCAGTGAGACGAATCCATCACGTCGCAGAGTGGCGACGCCGATAGACGTTTTGACCGTCCGCCAAGGCGAAGAAACGGGGGTCAGGAACCGTTTGTCGGTTTGCGGGGCCTGCCGCGGGGGCGGATGGTCGATTCCAGGTCCAGTCTGCTGATCACCCGCTCCATCCATGAGACGTCGCCGAATGGTACGCCACGTACTTGATTCCAGGCGGCTCTGCTGTCATCATCGCGACTTCGTGGCTCGTCACCTGGCCACCGTGCTGGTCACCTTTCCCGACGCCTGCTGATTGGATGGCACGATGAAAACCCGTCTGTTCGTGATGATGCTGTTGGAGTTCTTCATTTGGGGAGCCTGGCTGCCACTGATTTTTGGTTACTTGCCGAGTTTGGGATTTTCGTCGGAACAGCCTCCCGCCTTGCTGTCGTTCTTGCCGAGCGATTGGGCGTGGCTAATTTCCGAGCAGTCGCTGATCCTCAACGCCTTTCCGATCGCGGCCATCGTGGGCATGTTCTTCAGCAATCAATTCGCCGACCGGCATTTTGCGGCGGAACGATTCCTGGCGTTCAGCCACCTGGTTGGCGGTTTGGCCATGCTGGGCTTGGCGTTCACGAAGTCCTTCTGGCCGTTCTTTGGCATGATGCTGGTCCACTGCCTCCTCTACGTCCCCACGATCTCGATCACGAATTCGATCGCTTTCGCCAATATGAAGGACCCGAAAGAATTCGGCATTGTGCGGATGGGTGGGACCATTGGCTGGATTTTCGCGGCGTGGCCGTTCACGTTCATTCTGGTGGACTGGGCCAAGGTGCAGTCGGCCAACCCGACAGGATGGGTGGAGTGGTTGGGGACCGTGCTGGGTTCGGGGCTCACGGGCCAGGCACTGCAAGACGGCACGCGGTGGACGTACATCGTCGCGGGAGTCGCCTCGCTCGTGTTGGCCGCCTACAGCCTCACCTTGCCTCACACGCCGCCGAAGCGAGTTGAGGAGGGAGCGGGAGGATCACTGGCCTGGCTGGAGGCCATGAAGCTGCTGAAGCATCCCTTCGTGTTGGTGCTGTGGCTGGTCACGTTCGTCGATGCCTTTGTCCACAACAGCTATTTCAACTGGACGGGCGTGTTCCTGGGCGCCTCGCGGGAAGCCGGCGGCGTGGGCATCCCGGGGAACTGGATCATGCCGGTCATGAGTCTCGGTCAGATCGCCGAAATCTTGACGATGGCGATCCTGGCCGGCGTGCTGAAGCATTTTGGCTGGCGGGTAACGATGGTGATCGGCATCCTGGGACACGCGGCTCGGTTCGCCGTGTATGCGTTCCTGCCGCAGTACCCGGAGATGATCATTGGCGTCCAGGTCCTGCACGGAATCTGCTACGCCTTTTTCTTCGCGACGGTCTACATTTTCGTCGACGAGTATTTTCCGAAGGACGCGCGGGCCAGCGCCCAGGGGCTGTTTAACCTGATGATCCTCGGCGTTGGCGCGCTGGTCGCCAACCCGGTGTGCCAGATGCTTCTGCAGTCCGAACGCTTTACCAAGACGCTACCCAACGAGAGCAAGCTCACGGACTTCCAAGGCTTGTTTCTGGTGCCGCTGCTGTGTGCCACCGCCGCGGCGGTCATCCTGGCGCTCTGCTTCCATCCGCCGAAGCAAGACGCCACCCCGAATGCGTGAGAACGTCGGCCGGCTAACTTTCGGCATGCTGAGTATGCCCGACACCCGATCGTAATCCCAATCCACCGCGAGTCTGTTTTTCTATTCGAGTCATCAGTCAACGCGCGATAATGATAGGAATTTTGATCCGCTCGCGGCCCGTCGTCGAACGTTTCGGGACCGCCTTTTTGGGTATTCTTGATCCTGAAAAAAAGGACCTCCGACGTGCCAGATGTCAGATCTGGCGGTGCTGGATAGTAAGGGGCAAGGCAACCATCCCGCTTAAGTCCGTCGGAGGCCCCACGGGCCAGCCAATTCTGGGTGCGCCCTGGAAAGGGCGACTCTCACCGACCGTAGAGCAACCAGGGTGCCAAAGACACCAGTCAGGCGTCATCGAGTAGCGAATTAGGACGTAACTCATTTCCATCAAATGGCTTAAGAATTTTATTCGGTGCCGTGCTGCGTGCGCGCACGTGGGCATCCGCTGAGCCGTCGTGAAACAGTTGTGGTAAAGTCAATGATCAAACTTGCGTCGGGCGTCGTACTTCCCCCACTAGCGGACTGCTGCCACCGCATTTCATCTCAAAATGAGACCTTGATGGTTGGTAACCGTTCACGGGCCAAGACAGAGGGACAGGCACATTTTCCCGGGAACCACGTTGGACAACCTCCCGACCGAACGATGCGCCTGTCGCGAATTCGCCGGGAAAATGAGCCAGTCCCCGGCCCGTGAATGGTTACGATGATTGTAAGCCGTTGCTGGGAAAAAGGTTCCGAGTTACGCTTGCCGCAAACCTGACAATTGGCTCGCCCCCAACTGTGAACGATCCGCGCACAGAACACGACTTCATTCTCATTGCC
>SXHS01000303.1 GCA_005773145.1 Planctomycetaceae bacterium
CCGACGGTCGCGTCACAGCCATCAGCGGCGTGGCCACGGCGGAATTGGCAGCCGGTGACGCGATCGAAATTCATACTCCCGGCGGCGGCGGCTGGAAGATGTCGCCACCGAAGGCGTGATCTGTAGAGTGGCGGATCGTCAGGCTATTCTTTGCGAGGGGCAAAGCCCATCCGTTTGCATAGCCCAGTCCATCGGACCGAGTAAGAGCTCACTCGCTTGCGCTTCGTGCTTGTAGTTTTATCTCGTTCCCAGGCGTGAGCCTGGAAACGAGCGTCATAAAATCCTTCACGGCGTTGCCCCTGCCGGTCCGTGCCTAACGTAGCGACGGAGCGGTTGTACGGGCCAAACCTGGGACTAACGAATTCGTCGGCCGTCGCCACGTGCCATCGTGTACCAGCACATTCGACGTGCCAACGAAGTAGGTGCCAAATTCGGCGACGACTAAGTTGTAGGTCGCTGCCGGAGCCGCCGACGTGATGGCCGCGATGGTCCGTCCGCCTTGGACCGTATGAATCCGATCGCCCACCCGCAGCTCTTTGGCGAGCCGCCAGCCGCTTCCGATGACCCAATAGGGATGCCCGGGCGTGCATGTGAAGGATTCACCCGCCACGTCGATCGCCAATAGGTCTCGAGGCGGTCGGGTTGTCGCATTCATAACCAGTTTGTAGGACAGCTCGCCGGTTTCCGGATTCTGCGATAAGACGAGGTCCCCTGGTCGAATCGATTCAATGTTCGCTGGTCCCAAGCTCGTTCGTACGGGCGTTCCCGCGACAAAACACTCGGCGACTGATGCGCCACCAAAAGCTGAAATCGGCAGCGGTTGCTCAATGGCCTGACTGTACTGAGCGACGTAGGTGGGTTTTTCTGCGTAGTACATATCATTGTAGGTTTGCCACCATTCCCACCAATCGGTAGGGCTGTCTTTGGCCAGAGTCTGCCCCGTCGTCTTTTGCAAGACGGCCAGCACGCGGTTATTTTGTTGCGCGGCTCCGGCGTTGAAACGGGCGACGTCAGTTTCGATCGACACGGCTCGCTGGGAGGCAAAGGCCCTGTCGTCTGGTTGCATGATGGGTTCGGCATTCTGACGACGTACGCCCTGCGGACGCGCCTGCCTCAACGGTCTCGCTTGCTGCAGTTCGTCCCGCGTACCCATCAGATTCGTCTGTTGCAGGACACGAGTTTGCTCCGCACCCCGCCGTTGCAATAGATGCACATGGAGCACGGTTCCGTCGTCGCGTGGAGTGACTTGGAAAGCGGACTCAATTGGTGCCACCAGTCCATTGAGCAATGTGGGCAGATAGTCGTGTTTTTCGCGCCGGCCCAAGGCGATGGTCGCTTCGTCGGCTGCCTTGGGGAATGGCGAGAGTACCGCTTGCCGCACCAGGGACACGGCCGCCTCATGCTGAGGCATTCGCGATAGCCAACGGACTAAGAGTTCAGAAAGGTCCGCATGGACCAGAGAGCATTCTGCCTCCAACACGGAAATCGCCGCGACATCTGAGACCTTTTTCAGCTCATCGGACCAATGTTCGCGGGCGCGAATTCCCTTTTTCGAATAGGCGTTGCGCAAGCGTTGCGCGAGTGGCTGCCAATCCCGTCTGCCTTGCGCGGCGGCATCTGCTTGCTTCTGTCGCTGTTGCGCCTCGTGTTTGGTGAGCCATTCGTTGCCCACTCGCTGCAAGCCTAGGCGCGAGCTGGCTTGGGACTCCTGGGTGGACGTACGATCGGTGCTGCGCAGCACTCGTGCCAAATGTAATTGTTCCTGCGGGGCCAAGCCATTTTTGCGACACCAATTGGCCAATTCCAATTCCGCCGTGGCATCGTTGGCGGGAATGGCATCTCGGCGACGCCGATACTCGGACATCGACGGGACGGACGCATTGGTCTTCTCGGCATCGGCGATGGTCACCCAATTGTCACCAACCTTTATGAACCCGCTGTGCCATCGAGCCAGCTCGCAATCGGGATTTTTGGCCAAGGCCGCCCGCAGCTCCGCCTCACGCTTGGAGGAATCGCCGGAGAGGTCGTACCGAAGTCCGCTCTTCGCCAGCTGCTCAGCCCGGTTGGGCGGTGTGGCCGCGAGACCGCGACGCAACTCCGATGGGCTGGCTACGGCCGCCGCGCACCCCACGAAAAAGAAAACACCCGACAACCGCCCATACCCTCGCAAACGATTCCCGAACATGGTCGTGCCTCCTCCGTCTGTTCCGAGACGTTACCCAGAGATCTTCGGCCGCACCCGTTTGTGCGGCCGAGATACGATGCCTCCGGGATATAGCTCGAGTCCGCGAGGTCGCTTTGACGGCTCGGGGATCGAGCACTACCCAGAGTCTATGGCTGCTGCCCCGGGCTGTCAACAGAGTGCGCAGGATTTAGGCCCTGCCGTTCCCATTCGCCGAACCATTGGCGCGCCGGAGGCCACTCGTCAGCGGAAATGTGCTGGGGCCGATCTGCGAAGAAGGTTGTGAGTCTTTGTAGGTCTTCAGGAGTCGGGGCGGTTTTCCTCTCCAGCAATTGCCAAAATTCCCAGGCGACTCGGCTCGCTTGCCGCTTTAGGCAGACGCGCTGCTGCCAGGTCATAATGTTGAATTCGCTAGTTTGCCCGGCGCGCAAGAGATACCCCCCAAAGAGGATCCCGAGATCGCCTTTTATAGCGCCTTGATCAAGTTTGACTTGCTGGCGCGACCAACTGAGTGCGACGGCACGGCGGCGGGCATCGTTACGTGCCGTTGCATCGGACAATAATTGGACGGCGGCGCGATAGTTGGCATCGCCAATCCAATTGCGGGTCTCGGGGGCTTGTAGTTCCTGCAGTAGCCAGATCTCCAACTGGTCAGCGTCGTTCTGGACCCTAAGCTGTGGACTTAGACGCATGCGTTTCACGATGTTCACCAACAATTCCAAGGCGTTGCGATAAGGGTTGGCGGCTTGCTGAATTGCTTCCGGCGACGGTTCCTCTTTTAAATGAAGCGAACGGCGCGTCTCGGTAGCCTCGTGCTGCAAATAGTCCGTGACTTGTGATACGTGATAACCTCCGATCGGGCCGGCAATCGTGGTGAGTTGCCTCCGCAGTTCCTGGAAGCTGAATTGGCGTTGATCGTCGATGGATGAGTCCGGCACGGGCATCACCAAATTCTGCGGCTCGCCCTGGACGCCTGCCCAGCGATCGGCGTGTTCCATCAACACCCGAGCGGCATTCGCTGGAATTGTTGGCTCCGTTGCCAGTGCTAGCAATAGCGGTGTCGTGGGGAGTAAGAGACACACCGCGAGGCATCCCGCGTGCCAGGCCCAATAAGACCTGCCCAAACGCCCGTCCATCCACCGCCCCATGGCGACGAACGTCGCGACAAAAGGGATGCAAGTCGCAACGGTCAACAACCAGACTGGAGTGGGAATAAAAAGAAGCGCGGTAAAGGCAAGACAAATTGCCAAATAGCTCAGCAAAGGTGACGCGATCGCCGCGATGACCGGGCTTGAAAATAATTGACCTGACCATTGACTGATGGCAAATACCAGAATAAAAACGCC
>SXHS01000304.1 GCA_005773145.1 Planctomycetaceae bacterium
CGATGGACTGACCTATGCAAACAGCGGGGCTTTGCCCCTCAGAGTCAATATCGGTGCGTCGTTGACAGTTCAATCGAATTGGATAAGCCGCCCGTGGAAGCCGCACCCCGACCGTGGCACCCAAAGATGTCTGGTACAACGAGCCGCAAGGGGGAGGGAGCCAGAGGGGGCCGTTATTGAGGGAGCGCACATTGTGAGGAAAGCACATCGTGAGAATCGCACAGCGTGAGGAAAATACGTCTTTGGGAGCTGGGGAGAATGCCTTTTTAGTGGAACAGGATTTCCGTTTTGCATTGCCAACGCCCTCCGGCTGATGAGTCCGGTGGCCCTTGGTGGTTGTTCTGCCGCTAAAACCTCCGCAAGGCCAGCAGGCTAAACACTTACCCGGCGGAGCCTGGGAATGAGAGAACCCCCCGTTTTTCCCGGTAAAAACTCCTTCGCCGCGATGCTTGCGGGTGCCCCCGGACCCCCCTTCAAAAAAATTCCGCGTGAAGAACCGAACTCGAGCGACTATCGTCTAAGGAGGGAGGCCTTCCCCGCTAAGAGGGCCGAGGGGGGTATCTTTGGGGCTCATTCCCTGGCCTAATGGATGGGGCAGGGGATTTTTCGACAACGACAAAGAAAACGAAGACGGAAAGGATCGGGCAATCGTTATGCAGGGAGTTTTTGGTTTGAGGATGGTCCTTTTCCAATTTTTAGCTCTTGGCGGACTTATCGGCGGTGGGGGCCTGCCACCGAGGGCCGAGGACCCAGTGCTGAGCAAGGCGGCGCCCGCCGAGTGCCTGTTCTACGCCACTTGGGCCGAGACGGGCACTGCGGACCCCAAGTCCAAGAACCACGTCGAGCAACTCTTGGCGAATCCCGAGGTGCGCAAATGGGTCGTGGACATGCAGACTCGCATGACCAAAATGCGGACGAACATGCCGCAGTCCGACCCGGATGACGCACAGAAGGCGCTCCTGCGACTGGCGAAGGCCATCGAAGGCAAAGCGGGCGCGGCATGGCTGACCGATTGGAAATGGCGTCAGGAGCCGGGTGGTGTAGGGATAGGACCGGGCGAGGTACGAATCGAGAGGGCGGACGTGTCGGCCCAATTCCAGGGTGCGGCCCTTCTGCGCGTTGAGAACGAGCAGGATCAAAAGGAGATCTCCACAGCCATCCAGGCACTATTGGCGCAGGATCCAGACGGCATCGAGTCCAAGGAGGAAATGATTGGCAAGTTTCCGTTTTCGCGTGTGCAGATCGATGGACCATTTCCGTCGATCCATTGGGGATTCGCGGGGAAGTACTTGGTGCTTGGTATCGGGGATGGCGAAGCCGAAGCGGCCATGAAACGGGCTCGCGGTGAAGTGCCCGCTTGGTTGTCCCAAGCCCGCAAGGATTTGGCCGTTCCCCGCGTGGCAAACCTCGTACATGTTGACCTTCAGGCGCTTCTGGCTCGATTTTACGCCGCTCCTGGAATGGACGGATCATTGCAGCCGAAGATCAACGCGCTGGGCTTCGATGCGTTGGATACCTATACCGTTTGCCGTGGGATGGACGCCATCGGCTGCTTGGATCGGTGGCAATTGGCGGTCAAAGGTGAGCCGCGAGGCGTGCTGTCGTTAATCGATACGGCGGCGCTACGTATTCCGGACCTAAAAGTGATTGATCTCAAGTCCCCGGCAGCCGTGGCCTTTCAGTTGGACCTCGGCAAGCTGTTGGACGTGTACCTGGAGGTCGCGGCGGTCCTGGATCCGGTCGACCAATCTCGGGAGGTAACGGGCCAACAGATTGCCCAGATTGAGCAGATGCTTGGCATGCGGTTGCGCGAGGACTTGCTGGCCTCATTGGGGGACAGTTGGAAGGTCTTTGCTCAATCAGGGCCAACGGGGCTCACCACGGGTTGGACGGCAGCCTTGGAGATCCGAGATGCCGAACGCTTCCGCAAGTTGCATACACAATTGCTAGAGCGGTTGCGGCCGCTTCTCACTCAGGCGGGCGCGCCAAATTTGGAAACGACAACGATCGAGGGGACGGAAGTCCACACCATTAAGGTTCCCGTGCCAGGGGTACCGCTGGCTCCCTGTTGGTGCGTGACCGATAAGGAATTGTTATTCGCAGCCGTCCCGGATACGCTGCGTGTCCTACTGGAACGCAAGAAAGACGCGGCCTCGCTGGCCGATACCCCGCTCATGCGGCGCACGTTTGCCAGCCAACCCAAGCCGCTGTTGATTGCCCACATCGATACGCGCGCGGTGGCGGAGACGCTGCTGGACTTGTACCCCCATGCGGTGACCATGGGACTAGGTGGTCCCATGGGCGTAGTGGGAAATTCATTTGCCGGTGGAGAGGAGGAGGCGATAGCATTTCCCAAGGACGCGTTTCTGGCGCATCTGCGTCCCAGCCTATTCGCGCTCCAACGGACGCCACAGGGATTGTCCTACACGGGGCGACATACCCTGCACAACCCCGCTAGTCCGGGTCTGTCGACCATGGTGTCGATGTTCGCGCCTGCCGTCGTAGTGTCCCGCGCAGCCGCGCAGCGAAATCAATCGATATACAATGTCAAGCAATTAGAGTTGGCCCTGTTAAATTTCGAGTCGGCAACAAAGCGAATTCCAGCCGGGTATAGTGCGGATGCGGACGGCAAGCCGCTGCTGAGTTGGCGGGTGCATATCCTGCCGTTCCTTGAGGGAGCGGAATTGTACGATCAGTTTCACCTCGACGAACCCTGGGATAGCCCGCACAATAAGACGTTGATCGAGAAGATGCCCAGCGTGTTCCGGTCGCCCAGATCGAAGGCCGAGGCGGGAAAGACCAATTATCTGGGCGTCGGCGGGGCGGACGGCGTGTTTGTCCGTCCCGAGCCCGGGAAAAATCAGGGAATTCAGATCGGGGAAATCAGCGATGGTACCTCAAAAACGATTTCAATCGTTGAGGCCTCCGATGAATTGGCCATTACCTGGACGCAACCGGGGGATTTTGCCCCCGATAAGGAGAACCCCATGAAGGGGTTGGGCGGATTACACTCCGGCAATATAGTGGTTGCGGGATTCATGGACGGCCATGTGTCTCCAGTTTCCTTGGCGATCGACGCAGGCACCTTCATGGCCATGTGTACCAAGTCTGGCAACGAGGCGGTTAATTTAGACATGCCGGCGCCAAACCAATTTGTTCCTGCCATTCCTGTTGACCAAGACCAAGCCACGCCACCCGCGGTTGTAGAAGAGGCGCGTGTTGATGAGGAAACGGAAGCGGTCGAAGTTGCCCCATAGTGGAACCATGACTTTTTCATTCGCACCACGAGGAAACCCAATATGGCCCAAATCACTACGGAACCTGAGGCGAGGCTGAGCGATCACGATGTCGAGGCCATCGATCGCTTGCGTTTGATGTACGATCGGCTGCGAGCGGAACTGGGCCGCGTGATTGTCGGCCAGCACGAAGTGATCGAGCGGTTGGCGATTTGCCTGTTTGGTCGTGGTCACGCCCTGTTGATGGGTGTGCCAGGATTGGCCAAGACGCTATTGGTCAGCAAACTGGCCGAAACCATGTCGCTCAAGTTCAGCCGGATTCAGTTCACGCCCGACTTGATGCCCATGGACATCACCGGGACGGACATTTTGCAAGATACCGAGACGGGGCGTCGTGAATTTCACTTCGTGCATGGCCCCGTGTTTGCCAACATCGTGTTGGCCGACGAAATCAACCGTGCCCCACCCAAGACTCAAGCCGCATTGCTGGAGGCGATGCAGGAATTCCGAGTCACGGCGTTGGGGAAGACATTTAATTTGTCGACACCCTTTTTGGTCTTGGCGACACAGAATCCGGTGGAGCAGGAAGGGACCTATCCGCTCCCGGAGGCTCAATTGGACCGGTTCATGTTTCTGATTGAGCTGACCTATCCCTCCGAGTCGGAGGAGATCGAGATCGCGCGAACGACGACCGGCGGAGAATTACCAGCGTTGGACCATCTGATGACGGGGGAGGAAATTCTTCGCTATCAGGCGTTGGTTCGCCGCGTGCCAGTGCCGGAGCACATCTATCGGTATGCCGCGCGTTTGGTGCGCTGCACGCGGCCGCATACCAAGGATGCGCCGGACTGGTTGAATCCGCTGGTGTCCTGGGGGGCTGGGCCCCGGGCCGTGCAGAATCTGATTCTGGGCGCCAAGGCTCGAGCCGCTCTGTTGGGGAGTTATATGGTGCGGCTGGAGGATATCCAGGAGGTCGCCGCGCCGGTGCTGACCCATCGAGTGATCACTACCTTCGCGGCGCAGGCGGAGCGGATTGGTGCCAAGGAGATCGTGCGGCGTTTGATTGCGGAAACGGACGTCGACGTTAGCTAGGATCAAACGCGTGAACCGGGAAACGGGCTCTCGATCGTTTTTGGATGCGATGGCGCTGTCGCGATTGGCGGCGGTGCCACTGGTGTCGCGTCGCCCGATGTTGGGGGCTGTTTCCGGCCGGCATCCCAGCCCGCATCGGGGATCGAGTGTCGAGTTTGCCGAGTATCGTAAATACGTTCCAGGGGATGATCCGCGCCGCGTGGATTGGCGGGCATTTGGGCGGACGGAGCGGTACTACGTCAAAGAGTTCGAGGCGGACACCAACCTGCGTTGTTGTCTGGTGATCGACACCAGTGGCTCGATGGGATTCGGATCGGCGGGGGCTACCAAATATGCCTGCGCACGCCAGATCGCGGGCTCTTTGGCGTATCTGGCCGTGCAACAGGGGGACGCGGTTGGTTTGGCTTGCGTGGCGGATGGCGTGGTCACCAATATCCCGCCCCGGCGCAACCCGGCCCACCTCACGTCTCTCTTCAATGCCTTGGAAAACACCAAGCCAGCGGGCCCGACCCAGTTGATTCCCGTGTTGCATGAGTTGGCCGAGTCATTGCGTCAGCGGGCCATGATTGTGGTCTTGTCGGACTTTTTCGTCGAAGCGGACGAGTTGCGAAGTTGCTTCGAGCATTTACGATTTCGCAAGCACGATATTTCCGTGTTTCAACTGCTCGATCCCCAGGAATTGGATTTCCGCTTTCAGAGGCCAACGCGGTTTGTGGACATGGAAGGGGGGCCCTATGTGTTTGCCGATCCGCAAGAAATTGCCGATCGGTACCATCGGGCGCTGCGGGATCACTTGGCTGCCGTGCAGCTCATCATGCGGGAAACGGCCGTGGATTACCACCGCGTGCGAACGGACGAGAGTTACGAGCGGGTCTTGATGCAGTTTTTGATCGGGCGTCATCACGGGCGGGGCCAGCGATGAGTTTCCTGCAACCTTATATTTTGGCCGCCCTGCCGCTGATCGGCTTGCCGATCTTGATTCATCTCATCAATCAATGGCGATATCAGACGGTTGAGTGGGGGGCCATGATGTATTTGCTGGCCGCCCACCGCATGTCACGCGGATTCGCCCGCATTCGCCAATGGTTGATCTTGGCGGCACGCGTGTTGGCGGTGGCGGGGCTCGTTTTTGCGTTCAGCCGTCCCTTGTCCAGCGGCTGGCTGGGACTAGTGGCGGGGAGTCGCAGCGATACGACCATCATCTTGCTGGACCGGTCCCCCAGCATGGCACAACAAGACGCAAGTCAAGGAGCTTCGAAGTTGCAGCGAGGTCGCCAGCAATTGGAACAGGCACTCGGCCTGCTACGGTCGTCCAAGTGGGTATTGATCGATAGCACGGAACGCCGCCCTTTGGAATCGGAGACGTTGGGCAATCTGTTGGCATTGCCACAGGCGGAGGCTTCAAGCGCGTCGGCCCATTTGCCAACGATGTTGCAGGCGGCGTACGACTACATCAAGACGAATCAAACGGGGCGCACGGATATCTGGATCTGTTCGGATTTGCGGCAAAGCGACTGGGACGCGGACCATGGAAATTGGGCGGCGATGCGTGATGCGTTTCGCGATTTGCCTCAACAGGTGCGCTTTCATCTCTTGGCCTACGACGAGACACCGACCGCCAATGTGGCGGTGCGTGTGACTCAGGCCATCGTCCATGAAACGGGGAAGGGGCGTGAGCTGCACCTATCAGCCGTCCTGACCCGCGATGGGGCTGCGGACAGTACACTCAGCGTGCCGCTGGAACTCGAGATCGATGGCGCACGTTCGGTGCATACTGTCGAGATTGCGGGATCCCGCTTGGAACTGAAGGACCATCGGTTTCCCCTGGATCGCAAAGAGACGCGGGGTTGGGGACGAGTCGCCATCCCGGCCGACTCGAATCTAGCCGACAATCAATTCTACTTCGTCTACGATTTGCCCCCGCCGCGCCGAGCGATTCTGGTCACCGAAGTCCCCGACGCCGTGCGCCCCTTGGAATTGGCGGCGAGCATCTCGTCCGATCCCGAAATCAAATGTCAGATCGAAGTGCTTTCCGTCGAGCAAGCCGTGTCGATCGTTTGGGAGGACGTGGCATTGTTGATGTGGCATGCAGCCTTGCCGGAGGGGGAAGTCCGCCAGTCGATTGAGGATTTCGTGAAGCGTGACGGGCACGTCATGTTCTTTCCGCCGCGGCAACCCACCGATTCGGAGGCCATGGGGTTGCGTTGGACTGCTTGGGAATCATTGGAGACTCCGGTTTCTATTGAGCGTTGGCAGTTTGATGCCGATCTGTTGGCACGCACACAAAGTGGCGCGGCGCTGCCGTTGGGCGACTTGCAAATTCGTCGCTATTGCGGCTTTATCGGTGACACCACCTCTTTGGCGACGCTGCGCAACGGCAAGACGCTCTTCGCACGCGTCCCCACGGACCGTGGGGCGGTCTATGTCTGTGCCACGGGAACTTCCGAGGACGATTCGAACATGGCGACCAACGCCGTGGTTTTATATGTCGCCGTGCAGCGGGCGCTGGCAGCCGGGGCCGGTCGACTCGGCGCGACTCGCCAATTGGATGCTGGTGCGTCCTCGGTTGCCGGCCCGGCGTGGCAACGATTATCCCAAGAGGGGGAGGGATTGTCGACGCAGTATCACAGCCATGCCGGTGTCTATCAGGCCGACGAACGGTTGCTGGCCGTCAATCGGCCGGACCAAGAAGATCAAGCCAAGATCTTAGCCGACACTCAGGTGGATAACCTGTTTCAAGGGCTGGACATGGTCCGCATCCGAGACCGCTTGACCGGCGGCAGCAACCTGGTGCAGGAAATTTGGCGCATGTTCCTGATGGCCATGTTGGTCCTCTTGCTCGTGGAAGCTGCCCTCTGCCTGCCTCGTTGGCGACAGGCTACGGGAGGTGCCCCATGAACGCGGCACGTTGGTTGACATTTCTCTGGACGCCCTGGTCGGCACTGGTGTCGGTCATGGTCATCGCGATCGCGGCCATGCTCTGCTTCTTGGCTTGGCGCCGTTCGGGCTACCGGCCCAGCATGGGAGTGCTCGAGGTGCTGCGGTTTGTGTTGGTGGTCGCCGCCGTGGTGCTGTTCAATCAGCCGGAGGTCGTGCAGGAGTTTCGGCCGTCGGGCAAACCGACGGTTGTCGTCTTGTCGGACGATTCTCCGAGCATGCAGACGCGCGATGTGCGATCCTCGCCAACCCCTGCTGCCGGCAAGGATACGGCGACGGCTGCCGCGCCAGCAGCAGGTGCCTACGAGTCGCGAACGGCCGCGATCGGGCCATTGACTAAGCCGGAGGC
>SXHS01000305.1 GCA_005773145.1 Planctomycetaceae bacterium
AAAAATGTCGGGCGACTTGCCAAGCAGCGTACCGCTCATTCTGGGGGGCGCGGGCTGGCGACCTGAGGCGGGGCTTGCTGACATAGGGTCACCGGCCGATTATGGTAATCGGCAACGGACGGCCGAGCACAGCCGTTGAATGGACGGGATATCCAGTTCTTCGGCGCGGGTCGAGGCGTCCAATCTTAGTTCGGCCATCACTTGGTCAACCCCGTCCTTGCCCAGTGACTGCTTCCAGGTGCTGAGCAGGCCACTACGCAGGAACTTGCGCCGGTGTAGGAACAGCGATCTCACGAAGTGATGATAAAAATCCAAGTCCGGAATCAGGGCCCTTTTTGCGTCGTTGGGCACGATCTGGATGAAGGCCGATTCTACCTTCGGACGAGGCCAAAACACCGTCGGGGGGAGCACGCGCAGCAGTTCCACGTCACAGAGACTCTGCAACCAGATACTCAGGGCGCTGTAGTCCTTCGTGCGCGGTGGGGCAACAATTCTCTCGGCCAATTCCTTTTGAATCGTCGAAGTCATCGATACCGGCACGATGGGGGTCGTCAACAGATTGGATAGGATGGGCGTGGCGATGTTGTACGGAAGGTTCGCCACTAGCTTCAGACGACGGTTTGGGCCAGCTTGTACCGCATCCTGTAGGGCCTGAAGTACCCGGTCGTCGATGTGATTCTTGTTCCGCAGGGCATCCTGGCGGAGGAGCGTGATGTTGGGCAGGTCCACCAGCGTCTCGCTGGCCACTTGGGCCAGTTGTGGATCGACCTCGACCGTGACAACGGCTGCTGCCTGTTGGGCGAGTCTCGCTGTAAGAGAGCCGGTCCCGGTGCCGATCTCCAATACGACATCATTCGGTCCCACGTCGGCATGATGCAGCAGCACTTCCAGGAGATTGAGGTCGATCAGGAAATTCTGGCCACGCCGTGCGGTGGGCCACATGCCAACGTCGGCGAAACGCTGCTTCAGGTAGGTTGCCGTCTGACGCGGTGTGTTCATGAAGTGCCGGGACTCAAGGTCCCAGGTCCCGTTGTTGATCAGTTCCGTTGCGGCGCGTGCGGCTCGGTCCCAGTAAGCTGTCGCGCGACATACTTGGCCAATAGATCCGTTTCGATCTGGACCGGATCACCGACGGTCAGCTGTCCCAAGGTTGTGATGCTTAAGGTGTGAGGAATCAGCATCACGGAAAATCGATCTGCTTGGACCTCGACCAGAGTCAGGCTAACACCATCCACGGCAACCGAGCCCTTCTCGGCCATCAGTCGAGTCCAACGCGCGGGTACTTCGAACCAGCAGGTCGACCAGTCTTGGCTATCGTGACGGGCGGTTAAGCTTCCCACCGTATCGATATGCCCACTAACAAAATGTCCTCCCAACCGATCGCCGACCATCAGGGAACGCTCCAGATTCACGGCGTCACCCACCTGTAGTTGCCCCAGCTTAGTTCGCTGCAGCGTCTCCTCCCCCATATCAAACCCAAGCATGTCTCCCACAATATCCACCACGGTCAGGCAACATCCGCTTACTGCGATACTGTCCCCCAAGCGCAGTCCGCGCAACGCCACTTCTGGGACTACAACCAAACGCACCCCCGGCGGTCGTGACTCCCGGGCACGGATGATGCCCTTGCATTCAACTAGTCCGGTGAACATGCCCCGCACTGTATCGGAAACGGGGCAGAGCCACTAGCCATCCACCGGTGGTGACGTCAGAATGAGGGCCAATTGGTTAAAACGGATTTCGTTATCAGGAGGTGCGTGATGAGTGAGATCGTAAACATCGAAGGGCGGCAGATTCTGGACAGTCGCGGCAATCCCACCGTTGAGGTGGATGTGGTATTGCTTGATGGGGCCTTCGGTCGAGCGGCCGTTCCCAGCGGCGCTAGCACGGGGCGTCATGAGGCGTGGGAACTGCGCGACGGCGATCGGGACGTTTACCTCGGCAAGGGAGTGACCCGAGCCGTCGAGAATATCAACGACCGGATTGCCGACGAACTCATGGGCTGGGATGCAACCGATCAGTTGGCGATCGACGCGCAGCTCATCGAATTGGATGGCACGCCCAATAAAGAAAAGCTCGGGGCAAACGCAATTCTCGGTGTCTCGCTGGCCGTCGCCAAGGCGGCAGCCGAATCGACTCAGCAGCCCCTCTATCGGTATCTCGGCGGAGCTTGTGCCCGCGTGATGCCGGCCCCCATGATGAACATTGTCAACGGTGGCCAACATGCGGATAACTCCGTCGACGTGCAGGAGTTCATGGTCATGCCATTGGGCTTTTCCAGGTTCTCGGACGCGTTGCGCTGCGGTACCGAGATTTTTCATCGACTTAAAGAGGTCTTACGGGCCAAGAAGCTGAATACAGCGGTTGGTGACGAGGGTGGATTCGCGCCCGACTTGGAGAGCAACCGCGCGGCGCTCGATCTGATTATGGAGGCCATCGAAAAAGCCGGCTACAAGCCCCGGGAACAGGTGTGGATCGCCCTGGATGTCGCCGCCACGGAGTTTTACGACGAGAAAAAACGAACCTATCAAATCGACGGACAGTCGTTGGATGCGAGTCGCATGGTGGACCTGTTGGCCGGCTGGGCGCAGGCGTATCCGATCTGCTCCATCGAAGATGGATGCAGCGAGGACGACTGGGACGGTTGGAAACTGCTCACGGAGCGGTTGGGCCAACAGTTGCAGCTCGTCGGAGATGATTTATTCGTGACGAACACGGAGCGATTGCAACGTGGAATTGAAGCAGGTATTGCCAATAGCATTTTGATTAAGGTCAATCAGATTGGAACGCTGACCGAAACGATTGAAGCCATTCGCTTGGCGTCACGCCATGGTTATGCCAGCGTCACCAGTCATCGCAGTGGTGAGACCGAGGACGCGACCATTGCCGACCTGGCCGTGGCCATGTCCACGGGGCAGATCAAGACGGGCTCGGCGTCGCGCACGGATCGGATTGCCAAGTACAATCAGTTGCTGCGCATTGAGTCGCAACTGGGTGACTTGGCGGAATACGGGGGACCCATGTTCCCCACGGTTGGAGTGCGTGCCGCGTTGAAACCGTCCGAAGCTTCCTCTTAATCCATCGAGGGGATGCGGCAGCATGGTGCGTTCGCTAGTCGAGTCGCCGTGGTTGTGGGGGGCCCTGTTCGTCGCTGCGGCACTTATGGCGTTGTTGGTTGTCGAGCCCCGCTACCGGTCGCGACAGGCGCAACTGGAGCGTCGCTACCAGGCCCGCCAGCGCCAGGGGCTGGCCGTTGTCGGACCCGAGGGCCCCGCCGCGTACTCGGAGAAAGACGATCCACAGGCGACCCTGCGGCCGCTATTCTGGCTGCTGGGGGCGGCCCTGGCCGCGCTGGCCATGGGCCCGATGTTGCTGGGGGGTTTTCGACGCCGGCGGTCGACGTCTCCGCTGGCCAATACGCCGAGCGGCAGCGGTTTGTCGAGCTGTGATCACGCCTCGCGCGATGCCTGCTGATCGGGTATCGCGCCTGCGGCGCCTACTCGTGATGGGAGGGGGATGTGTCCAACTGGGTGCTATTTGAATCCCCCATCACAATCATCGTGGTGACGCTTGCTTTGCTCATTGTCCTCGCGGCGCTCCTGGTGCAGACAGGGCGCCGCGGCTTTCTGGTTGCGGTCGCTGCCGTTGTCGTCGCCGGTATCGGACTGCTGGGCGCGGAACGATGGGTGATTACCGAGAGTGAGCAAGTCCGCGCCATGCTGCACCAGGTGGCCCGCGATCTGGAAGCGAATCAACCTCAATTGGTGCTGGATCACTGCTGGCCGCAGGCCACATCCCTGCGCCAGTACCTACAATCGATTATGCCGCAGGTTACCATTCACCATGCGTCCATCAAGCGAAATCTGCGAGTTGAGATCCAGCAGGCGGGTTCCGAGATGACGGCTGAAGCCCGCGCCAACGGCGTGGTTCAGTTCTCGCATCAGAATGGTTTGATCGCGAATCAAATGTACGCGAGATTCTTCGTGATTCGCCTGCGCAAACAGGATGGGCGCTGGTACCTCGTGGAGTACGACGATTACGATCCGCTCCAGAGCATGCGGAAAGAGTCCCCAGCCAAGTGACACGTTGCGTCTTCCCAAGTGTCTCAGTGCCAAGTTTCTGGGTGCCACGGGCGGCTTGTCCGCCCGTGAGTCTGTCAGCGACTGATGCTGGAATCGTCGTTGTCGATCTCGAAAACGGCCAAATTCGGACTCTCGCCGGTCAATAACCACCATAGGGGACCGGTGGGTAGGCCGGCGGATACCCGTGTTGAGGCGGGGCTGGCAGGACCGGTGGATGGAAGGCTGGTGGATTGAGGTACGGAGACGGACCGTAGCCAAAAATCGTCAAGTCTCGTAGTCCACCCGCGCCGCCGTAGCCACCTCCATACCCGCCATGGCCATGCCCGCCGCCTCCATGCCCGCCGCCTCCATGCCCGCCGCCTCCATGCCCGCCACCTCCATGCCCGCCACCTCCATGCCCGCCACCTCCATGCCCGCCACCTCCATGCCCGCCACCTCCATGCCCGCCACCTCCATG
>SXHS01000306.1 GCA_005773145.1 Planctomycetaceae bacterium
ACTACAACACTTGGCCGGATGCCGGTACGACTCCCTTCCGCAGCGAGAAGAATTCAAATTGGGAAGGTGCCTACCGCGTGCCCACGTTTGTCCGTTGGCCCAGAAAGTTTCCGGCCGGCGTGACTCTCAACGGCATCGTCTCGCATGAGGACTGGCTTCCCACCTTTGCTACCATCGCTGGTGCAAGTGATATTAAAGACAGGCTCAAGATTGGCGTGGAGATCAACGGCCGTAAGTATCGCAACTACATTGATGGGTACAACCAACTTGACTACCTCAGCGGCAAGACCGACAAGTCCCCCCGTAACGAGTTTATCTATGTGAATGACGACGGCCAAGTCGTAGCGATACGCTACGACGCATGGAAGGCAGTTTTTCTTGAGAACCGCGGCGAAGCCTTTGGTGTCTGGCGCGAGCCGTTCACAGAACTTCGAGTTCCCCTGCTCTTCAACCTGCGGCGGGATCCGTTCGAAAGGGCCCAACACAATGCGAACACCTATAACGATTGGTCCCTCGACCGGCCGTTTGTAGTTGTACCAATGCAGCAGATGGCCGCGAAGTTCCTCATGACCATGCGGGAATATCCGCCGAGTCAGACCGCCGGGTCGTTTAACCTGGAGAAAATCCAGCGGACGATCGAAGCTGGTGCCACCAGCAAATGAATGCCGACAGCCGGGAAAGCCAGATTCGTCGAGCCACACGAGAAGCTTATTGAGCTACGTGGGCGTCGTAGCACCACGTAAGGCCCAAGCCGGCATAGTACGCTGCCACCGACGCTTCCGTGTTGCCGAATTGATCCGCAGCTTTCAGCAGACCGCCCGCGAACAGGTCCAGGTTGAGCCCGCGGAACAGCACGTCGCTCCGACCGATGCCGGTTGTGATGCGATGTTGGTTGATTGTGGCCGTGCTCGCTGCCTGAAACAGTTGAATTTCAGATTGGGCGACGGGGAATCCGTTGAGACGGCTTCCGACCTCGTGGTTGAGCGGATTGGTGTTGTAGGAATACCCAAGACGGAATTTATTGCGTCCTCGGGTCAGTTGGCTACCCACCGCGAGGGCCCACTGATTGACAAACAAATCTTCCCATAGCGCCGCGTCCTCCCAAAGCTTGTAATAGGCGTCGGCCGCGATCAACAGATTGCCACCGAGCAGACGACGATTCGCATAACCGAAGCCAAGGGTTTCTGGCTGGTCAATGGAAAGATCACGGTAATTACCGTTCACGAGGACGGCATCGGGAAATGAGAACCCCAGTTTTGTTTGGTAATAGAAGCCAAGTGTATCGTGGCCGGTCAAGTCGTAGTCGAATCCGAAAGTGCCGCGAAGCGCATAGTCATGGACCATGGCGGTGCTTCCCAATGGCTGCCCAATCAACTGGACAAACCCCATTTGCTCGAACCCGGTCCCGAGCGTGAGTGCCGCACCCGCGGACAACCGGTCGGTCAGGTCGACGCCGGCGGCTAGGTTCACGCCCAGCACGAAGTACTCGCCACTTAGATTGTTGATCGTGTCATTGTCTGGAACACGGCCACGGTACTCAGCGCCGAGCCCGCTAAGACCAGCGACACCGAACCCGAACGTCCCGGGCATTCCTATCGGACGGAGATCCTGGGCCACTCCGATCTCTGTTGCCGCGAACCCCTGGGTGCGAGATGTGGCGCTAAAGGGCTGGCCAGGGTTGACTTGGTTGTTGACACCGTTGTTCCTGATCGTCGGGTAGCCTTCTACCCAGCCACCAGACACCGTGAATTGTGTCCCTTCGAATTGGGACAAAGTTGATGGATTTCCGAAGATGGCGGCCGGCACGTCCTGAGGCATGGCCACACTTACACCTGCCATGCCCCCTGCAGCTGGGGTCATGACATTCTGCGTGTCCGTGCCGTATCCCTGTCCGCGGGCCGCCGGTGGTGGGGACGCCAGCGCGACACCGAGGATGATTGCGACCTGGAAACACCCTTTGCTCATGGCGTACTTCCTTTTGCCGACCTCTCAATCCAACTTGGATCTTGCGGTCAGGTGCTGCTGATCGATCTCCCTTAAAATCGGTAATACGGGATGTTTTGGCCATTGCGGCCGGTTTAGCCTGCATAAGCGTTACACGCATGACAAATTACCATACGCGTGGATTTCACTTGCAGAGTCGGGCCATTCTTATTTTCACAATCCAAACGCGCTGGATCGGGGGGCTCAGCGGCAAAATGGGACGGTCAAATCAGGCAAATCGTCCCGAGTGATGATCCATTCATCGTGCGCAACATCGTGGGCATGCCGTTGATCCTCGAACGCCACTCGTTGGTCGGACCAACTGTTCCAGTACAGCACGAAGGTGGTGCGGGGAAACGAACTTCGTAACGACTTCAGCAAGAGCCGATTATCGAAGGTGCCGTCACGCTGCTGCAGGGGAGGGCCAAATTCGCCCAAGCCGAAGGGCTTCCCCAAGGTGATCAAATCGTGATAGCCGGCCAGTAGCTCCGGCCCGTCGTAGGCATCCAATGCGGTGACGTCCACATAGGCATCCCCGGGATAAAAGTGAATCACCGACTGGGTCGCCCCGCGTTCCACATGCGGCGAATAGACCCACAAGAGATGGTCCAATCGATGCGTTTGCTGAAAATACTCGAACATATGTCGCCACAACTTTACGAATTCCGACTGTTCGAGCCGACTCCACCAAAACCAATCGCCGTTCATTTCGTGCAGCGGACGCCATAGGACGGCAATCCGTGCGTCACGCAGCGCAGCCAGCCCATGGGCAATGCGGTCCAATTCCGCATGCCAGCGATACGAGGCCGTTGTGCCGGGAGTCATCAATTGCGCGAAGTCCACGCCCGTCAAGTCTTTGCTGTCTCCTTGTGTCCAGGGATTATCCGCATGCCAGCTGATGGTGATCAACGATCCTTGCCTCGCCGCTGCAATCAGCCAATCATTCCCCGGTTGCAGCGGACCCGGTGGCGAGGTCCAATGTTGATAGTCGGTGCCGATCAAGGCCGGGTGTCGCTGTGTCTCGTTCCAGAATCGTTCCAAAGCCTGTGGGCCCTCTTGGGGCAACTCGTGAATGGCGCCGAGATGCTGTCCGAGCAATACCCGGTGCGTCTTCCGCTCGGGTAACTGAATGAGAAGGTCCAAGACCTGTCGGGCCGATTCACTAATGCGTCGTTCAGGTGCGGCGGCGACGGACTCGGCGATTGGCGGTGACTCAGCACGGGGCATGCAGCCACTCCAAGTCGGTAAGGCCACGAGCCCCAGGCCCATGAGAAGCAGAATAACCTTTACAACGTCCATCCGCGCCCAGTGCATTAGCCGACATCTCCTAAGTCCATGGCTTGTCCGTAGCGGGTGATCACCATGCGCTTTAGACGCGCGTATTCAGGTTGGCGGAGATCGGGATCGTTCCGAATCAACTCGTCCGCCATGTTGCGAGCTTCTTGCAAAATCTCGGCATCCCGTATCACATCGGCGATGCGCAACGGCGGCAAGCCATGTTGCTGGGTACCGAAGAGATCCCCGGGGCCGCGCAGTCGAAAATCGGTTTCGGCCAATTCGAATCCATCCGTGGAAGCCAGGAAGGCCTGCAACCGTTGTTCGGATTCGGCCGTGACCGGATTGGCGAAGACACACACAAAGCCGGGATAGGGACCCCGTCGGACGCGGCCGCGCAGTTGATGCAATTGAGCCAAACCGAATCGTTCCCCATTCTCGATGGTCATGAGACTGGCATTGGGTATGTCCACACCAACTTCCACGACGGAGGTGGCGACGAGTACCTGAGTCTGCTGGGCCAGGAACGCGTCCATGGCCGCCCCCTTTTCCTCGGCCGACAGCCGGCCGTGTACTAGTCCCACGCGGAATTCCTCCAGCGGGCCGTTGGTGAGAGAGGCGTACATTTGTTCGACACTGGAGACGTCGGACTCGTCCGAGCCGTCCACCAGCGGTGCTATCACGAAACCTTGCCGGCCTTCGCGAAGTTTGCGACGGAAAAACTCCCACCAGGCCTCGCGCTGCGCATCGTCACCGCGATAGGTATGTACGCCCTGGCGGCCGGGCGGATTGCCACGCAGCGTGGACACATCGAGGTCGCCGTAGAGGGTCATCGCCACGGTGCGCGGGATGGGAGTTGCGGTCATGACCAAATAGTGGGGATCGCGGCCGGCGCCGCGCAATTGGGCCCGTTGCTTGACACCAAATTTATGTTGCTCGTCCACCACCACCAATCCCAACCTCGGCAATTGCATCTCGGCATGGAGCATGGCCTGCGTGCCTACCACAATATCCCTCTCTCCGGCGGCTATTTCCGTCTTCAGGCGATTCCGTTCGGCAGTCGTACAGGCTCCGGTTAACAGTGCCAGGCGGACCTGGGCCTTGGCTAGACACGCCTGCAGTGTCTGCCAGTGCTGGCGGGCCAGGACCTCGGTGGGGGCCATCAGCGCTGCCTGTTGACCATGCGCGACAGCCAAGAGCATGGCGTAGATGGCGACAACGGTCTTGCCGCTCCCGACGTCCCCTTGCAATAGCCGATTCATCGGGACTCGGCCGGATAGGTCCACACAGATTTCCTGGATCGCCTGTTCTTGATCGGCGGTCAAGGCAAAGGGAAATAGACGGCGGATGCGGGCATCGATGCGGGAATCGATCGGCAAGGGCTCCGCCTGACCCCGTTGACGTAGCTGGTAGCGACGCAGGGCGAGGGCCAATTGCAACACGAGCAGTTCCTGGTACACGAACCGTCGGCGCGCCTGTTCCAAACTGGCCGCATCGCGCGGAAAATGGACTTGGGGTAAGGCGGCGGCCATGGGCCAGACGCGCATGCGATGCAGAACGGCATCAGGGAAGACCTCGTCGATCGCCGTCTGGCACAGCTCGAGTACCCCCTGCACGATGCGCCGCAGTTGTGTTTGCTTGAGACCTTCGGTGAGTGGATAAACGGGGAGCAGCGGACCGGCGGTCACCCCCTCCGACTCAATGCTCTGCACACGTGGATGCCGCATCTCCCAGCACATGCCCTGGCGTTTGACAACACCGGAAAGCATGATGCGTTGTCCAAACTTAAACCGTTGGCGGAGGAACGGCTGATTGAACCAAACCCCGCGCAGGTGCTCGTCCCCCTGGCGAACGAGAATGCCAAGGACCGATCGTCCCGAGTCGCTGACGCGGGCGTCGATTTCCTCGATGGTTCCTGCAATGCTAACGGCATCCCCTTCGCGAACCTCGCCCAGCGTCTTCACGCTGGACAAGTCCTGGTAATCTCGGGGGAAGAAAAACAGCAGATCTTTGGCGGCGTGCAGTCCGAGCCGTTGAAGCAAGGCGGCCCGTTCGGGTCCGACCCCTTTGAGAAACTGCACGGGTGTGTGCAACAACTCACTTGCCGTTTTGGATGGTGCCGCACACATGGCGAGACGTTAGTGCCAGGGGCCACGGGTTTCGGATACGGGGCGCGCGGGTGTGACCAAAACACTCAGGCGATCGAGCTACAAAAACTTTTGGTAGGCGGCCACGGCCATTTCGTCACAGCGTTCATTTTCCGGGTGGCCGCTGTGCCCGGCAACGCGATGGTAGGTCAGTTGGTGACGGGAGGCCAACTCGTCCAGCTGTCGCCAGAGTTCCTCATTTTTGACCGGCTTCCAAGCACGACCTTCGCGACGACGCCAGCCGTTGGCCTTCCAGCCTTTCAGCCACTCGCTGAGGCCTTTGCCAACGTAGACGCTGTCGGTATACAAGGCCACGCGACAAGGCCGTTTGAGGGCCTCCAGGCCGCGGATAACGGCCAACAACTCCATGCGGTTATTGGTCGTTTCCTGCTCAGCGCCCGCCCCTTCCATTTCCTTGCCCGTGGCGACGTGGCGCAGCACGAAGGCCCAACCGCCGGGGCCTGGATTGCCGCTGCAGCCACCATCTGTATACAGATGTACATGTACTGCCGTCGACGGGTCGGCGGCGGCGGGGCGACGGGGCGAGTCGGCTGGGTTCATGGTCGTCCTTAACCTGTGCGTCATGGGTTACTGTCGGGCATCGGCTGCGGCGTGCCACCGCGCGCGTCACGGGCATCTTCCGAGCCATTGGTCGCGGAGTCGGGGTGCGACGCGATCAATCCGCCGGACCACAGCCGACCGGTCGAATTGTCGGATGCTTCCGCCGGCGACAAGCTCCATGGGACCGTGACCACGAAGGAGCTGCCGGTGCCCAACTCGCTCGTGAAGGTGATCTCCCCGCCCAGCAGCTTACACAATTCCTTCACGATCGACAGGCCCAGTCCGGTGCCGGTGAATTCCCGAGAGAGATTGTCGCCAGTTTTCTGCGACGTCCCCTGCCGGAATTTCTCAAAGATGATGTCGCGATCCTCCTCAGGAATACCCACGCCCGTGTCGGTGACTCGGATGATCAATTGTTCCTGAGGCGAGCGTTGGACTTCCACGCAGATGCGTCCCCCCTCGGGAGTGAACTTGATCGCGTTCGAAAGCAAGTTGGTGAGAACTTGTTGGATTTTTCCCTGGTCCTGGAACATCAACGGGAGATTGGGGTCACACACCAGATCCAAATCGATGTTCTTTTCTTCGCTCAACGATCGGACGAGATCGCACTGTGCATGCACAATGGCCTCAATCGAGAACTCCGTGGGCTGGAGTTCCATCTTGCCACTTTCCATCTTGGCTAGGTCGAGGATCTCGTTGATCATCTCCAGAAGGATCCGTCCCGAGCGACCGATATTTTGCACGTAGCGTTTTTGTTTGTCGTTGAGGGAATCGATTCCCTTCAGCACGTCGGAGAAACCAATGATGCTGTTGAGTGGAGTTCGCAGCTCGTGGCTCATGTTGGCCAGAAACTCGCTCTTCATTTGGTTCATTTCGTACAGTTGCAGGTTCAATTTGGCCTGTTCATCCACCTTTGCGTCGAGACTCTCATTGGCTCTGCGGATTTCATTTTGAGTGTCCACAAAGTGGCGTAGCATCTGATTGAACGAGCGTCCCAGATCCTCGAACTCATCGTTCGTATGGATTTCCGCGCGACGTGAATAGATGCCGCGGCCGATTTCGTCGCTGACGTCGCGGAGGTGGGCCAAGGGTTTCACGATCACGTATCGAACGACCGCGTACAGCACGATCATCGCCACGAAGACGGTTATGATCGCCGTTGTCAACAGGATAGCCCGATGTCGGTTGATCTCCTTCTGCATGAGTTGGTCGGGCAACGTGATCTTGACCACACGGAAGGGCATCTTCTGGATGTCCGACTGCACGAAATTTCCGGTCGTGGGCCCAGATGAGGTTGCCATCACAACCTCATTCGTAGGAGGCTCGTGGCAACGGGCCAACGTGCAACCGCTCCGCCACTGGACGACCTGGTAGTACTGGTATTCGCTCAGGTTCTTGATGCGCCGATCGCGGAAAGGGATGCTGGGCCCGGGCTCAAAGGAGGAATAGGGGGGCGGTTCCGCCAGGGACCGGGCCGCGGAGTCCTCGTCGGAATCGGCCTCGGAATCCCTGCCGATGGCTGTTGGTAGCGAAGCGGGGGGCGGATTCATCACCGCTGCCAGGTACTCGGCATACTCGGCTTGCATCTCGCGCACCAACTGGGCCTCGTGCTGGTCCCCTGGCGTTTGAATGGGAACTCGCTCGGTCCCCTGCGAGGAGACGATATCGGCCGGCGGGAGGCCGTCGACCTCCGCGCTGTCTGGCGAGGCGAGGATCCCCCATTGGTAGTCCACTGTCAGCATTTCCCGAGTGATGGTATCCACCATTTTGCGCATCACGGGGTCGTCTTCTTGAGCATCCGTCTGCCAGTCGCGGAAGTGGAGTCGCAAGAGGGTCGTCTCGACGGCACCTTGGCCCGTGATGCGAATCTGCTTATAGACCAGCTGCAACGTTTGCTCGCCATACCACCAGAAGCTGCCGGTGATCAGCAGCAGCAGGCAAGTACCGAACAGCAGTCGGCATTTCCGCTCGAGATTTGATTCACCAAGCACTCGCTTGATGGAACGGTACGACATAATGCACCTGAACTGCCGTCGTGACGAGTGATTCCTGACGCTCGCCTGCTCTTGTACGATTGTACAGACAGTCTTCCGCGGGAGCCAGTGGGGCCAGGCCGGCGTGTTGTTTCCTGTCCCGCGCGAAAGCCATCATGTCATGTGTCGTCGATCCCTCTTAGTCGCGATTACAACATATCCAACGGATCGACGTCCACAACTCGTTGGACATCGGCTTCGCCCTTATGAGCCTCGGTCGCGGCTCGCACACCCTGCAGCATTCCTGGGCCATCCAAGGATTGTAGCAGCAGATGAAACCGCCATTTGTCACGCAGTTTGGCGATGGGCGCCTCCGAGGGGCCCAGGACACGTGCTTCCACTTTCCGTCGCTCCAATTCGATTCGCATCCGATCGGCCCACGCGGCGATATCCCGGGCGGCGGTGGTGGCCTGGGGGCCACGCACGACCGCGCGAATCATACGCGAGTAGGGCGGGTAGTGAAACTGTTGGCGGATCATCAACTCGTCGGTGGCGAACCGCAGGTAATCGTGTTGCGCTGCGGCCCGAATCGCTGGATGCTCTGGACTGAATGTCTGCACCAATACGTGCCCACCTCGTTCACCACGTCCCGTGCGGCCGGCCACCTGGGCCACGAGTTGGAACGTCCTCTCGGCTGCTCGGAAGTCGGGCAGGTGGAGGGCCGTGTCGGCCTGAATGACACCGACGAGCGTTACGTTGGGGAAATCCAGGCCCTTGGCGATCATTTGCGTGCCGAGCAGAATCTGTACCGCTCCCCGACGGAATTGATCGAGGGCCCGCTCATGACTCCCCGCGGCACGCATGGTGTCGGAGTCCATTCGCAAGCAGGTTGCGGACGGGAAGCGAGCCCGCACTTCAGCCTCCAAACGCTGCGTCCCCAATCCCGCGTAGCGCAGGCCGTCGAATTGGCATTTGGGACATCGATCGGGGGCCGGCTGGTGGTAATCGCAATAATGGCAAACGGCTTTCTGATCCGTTCGATGATGCGTCAACGCGATGTCACAGGCCGGGCAGCGCACGACATGTCCACAGCCTGGGCATTGGATGTGCGTGGAGAAGCCACGGCGATTCAACAGGAGGATCACCTGTCCCCCCCCCTGCAGTGCCTGGGCGATTCCTTGGTGCAGCGGGCGACTGATGGCCCCTCGCGAGGAACGATCATGGGCCTTCAGCCGCAGATCGATGGTCTGGACGCGGGGGAGCGCGCGGTCCATGACACGCATGGGGAGGTCCACGCGCTGGTACTCGCCCAACAGTGTACGGTGCCAACTCTCGAGCGATGGGGTAGCGGAACCCAGTAACAGCGGGACTCCCAGCGCTTGCGTGCGCCGCAGCGCCACGTCACGCGCATGATAGTGAGGGGCCGTATCTTGCTTGAAGGATCCGTCGTGCTCTTCATCCAAGACCACCAGACCCAGGCGGGGCGTCGGTGCAAAGATGGCGCTCCGCGCGCCCACCACCACATTCACCTCCCCCCGAGCGATTCGCTGCCAATGCCAATGTCGTTCCCCGTTCGATAGGCGACTATGCAACACGGCCACATGCTGCAGACGCGACCGAAATCGCGTGACCGTTTGGGGAGTCAAGCTGATCTCCGGAACCAAGACAATCGCCTGCTGGCCGCGACGAATAACCTCTTGGATCGCGCGCAGATAAACTTCGGTTTTGCCGCTCCCGGTCACGCCATACAGCAGAATGGTCCGCTGCTCCCCACAGCTCAAGGCGGCACCCACGTGCTCCAGCGCGTGTTGCTGGTCGGCATTCAGCTCGGGCGGGTCGTCGGGCGCAATCCGCGCCGCCGGCTCACGCTCCCCCCAGACCTGTCGCGTCTCCTCGCGCAGCAACCCTTTTTTCCGCAGACCTTGAATGGGGGCCGCCGTGCTGCCGATCGCCGTCGCCAATTCCTCCACGGTCAGCGGGTCTGGCGAGTTCAATAAACAACGCAGGGCCTCGGCTTGCTTGGGGGGCAATTGTAACTGGGTGATGCGCGCGGCCACACTCGTCGGCACATAGAGATACGTCTGACGCCGCGTGCCAGCCCCGGCCCGCACCCCCGCCGGTACGACCGACTCTAAGACGCGACCCCAAGGACAGAGATAGGTCTCGGCAATCCAATCCGTAAGTTCCAGCATCCGCAGGTCGATCAACGGCGCCGCGTCGAGGACCGAGAGGACGTCCTTCAGTGACCGAGCGACCGTGGGTTGACGCTCGACGGCCACACAGTAACCAGAAACGCCGCGATTGGATCGCCCCAGAGGCAACATCAATCGTTTACCTGGCTCCACGCAACCACGTAGTGACTCGGGTACCCGATAGTCGAGCGGTCCGTGGGGCGGATCGGCAAACACGACGCGCGCAACAAGCCGCTCTTCCGCATCGTCCAGCTCCCAGGCCGGCGGCTGCGAATCGAAGAGCTGCTTCTGTTGTGGCGGGCCACAGGTCATGGTTGATCGGTCCTACCCAGCGAATGGCCTGCACGCTACGATAACAGTCCCCACACGATCTGACGAGGGTGTTGTGCGCATGCGTATTGGCGTTTTTGGCGGCAGCTTTGATCCCGTGCACTACGGCCATTTGTTGCTGGCCGACTGCTGTCGCGAGGCCTGTCGGTTGGATCAGGTCTGGTTCATTCCCGCCGCACAGTCACCCCATAAGCGCGACGCAACGCCGACTCCCGGAGTGCAGCGACTGGAGATGCTGCAACTGGCGGTGGCCGGCGATCCGGGCTTCATCGTCAGTTCGGTCGAAATCGATCGTGGGGGCATCAGCTATACCGTGGATACGCTGGAGCAATTGCATCGCGATCGTCCGTCTGATGAGTTGTTCTTACTGATGGGTGCCGACACGTTGGACGATTTGCCGCGTTGGCGCCAGCCCCAACGCATTTGCGAATTGACGCTCCCCGTGGTCGTTCATCGTGGCGGTGCGCCGGAACCTAATTGGGAGGCGCTCAGGGCACTGACGACCCCCGATCGATTCCAGTCCAGCCGCGCACTCAGCGTGGAAATGCCCGTACACGCGGTCAGCAGTCGCGAAATCCGAGCGCGGGTCGCGCAAGGGCGCAGTATTCGTTTCCGTACACCGCGCGCCGTGGAAAAGTATATCGAAACGCACGCCCTCTACCGATAGTGGCACCGGCTTCCAGCCTGTGGGTTGAACCTGAATGCCCCATCGGCAGGCAAGATGCCTGCCGCCAATTCCTTTCAAACCGTCGTTTCACGCAGCTTTACGCTGGCTCAAGACGCGTCG
>SXHS01000307.1 GCA_005773145.1 Planctomycetaceae bacterium
CGACGAACTAGCCCTTTGGCAAGCTCGCTGGCACATGCAAAATTGGCTCGACTGCATGCGGTCCCGACAACGGCCGGTCGCGGATGTGGAGATCGGCCATCGCTCGATCAGCGTCTGTCACCTGGCCAATATCACGCGGGCAGTCGGCCGCAAGCTGCAGTGGGATCCAGCCAAAGAGCAATTCGTCGGTGACGTTGAGGCCAATCGGTACGTGACGCGCCCACGTCGACCGGGCTTCGAACTGCCCACCTAGTCCCGCTCGAAACAGTGGCATGGGCTTCCAGCCTGTGAGAAGAGTGGCATAGGCTTCCAGCCTGTGAAGATCATGCAAAAGACCTCGTCCACTCAGAAAAAATAAGAAAATCGGCAGGCAGGATGCATGCCGCCACTTTGTCAGTGGAATGGGCCACCTTTGGCTAGCCGGTCCCAGCCGCGGCCGGGACGATGCCCAACAGTTCCCGAACCCGCTTTTCGATACCTTGCAACACGTCGAAGTCGCTGGGGAGAGGCGATTCAAACGCCGGACGAAGCGGAATGGGCACATCGTCCATGCGATAGACGGTCCCCGGCACGTTGATGCCATAGGTGGCCACGTTGAACGCGACGGTCGCGTGGCGGGTGGTCGGGGTTTCCTTGGGATCGAAGGCAATGTAAGGAATGGATGCCAAATGCTCGCGCGCGGGCTGGCTAAAATTGGCCATGGGGTCGCTGGCAATGATCATGGCGGCATCCGCCTCACGTCGCGCCAAAACGTCGGAGGCCGTGTACTCGCCTGGATTAAAACGCGGGTAGCCACGGGCCAGGTTGACTCCGAAGGGATACCCCGTGCGCCACGACACCACGTTGTCGGCCCCCGTGACGTTTCCATGTCCGCGGTTGGGCTTACAGACAAACCGGGTGTAACGGTTCATGTCTCGAGTGAGTGCCAAAAGGGCTTCGCTGTTAGCGTGTTTACCGCGCGTCATCGTCAAACCCATGCCGAAAAAGATCACGCCGTAGCGGGCCTTCTTCATCCGAACCATCAGATCTTGCCAAACAGCGATCGCCACCCCGGTTTCTCGCTCGACAAGATCGCCATCCAGCGGCAGGTCCTGTGCGAGCGCCCGCAGGGTCCACAAGGCCTCAAAATCCTTGCGCGGCTTGATCGGAATGAAAATATCGGCCGCCTTGGCGCTCTTGGTTTTTCGCACATCCACCACGACACAGGTGCGGTCCTTACGTCCGTTGGGGAGGAACATCCCCTTGGGCATCAAGCTGTACTTGGTGAAATGTCGGGGATGGCTTTCGGCCGGATTCGACCCCCAAAAAATAATCATGTCCCCCCGGTTGCGAACTTCGCCCAGCGTTGCGGTTACCTCACCCACATTTTGAAATGCCATGCCGGATGGGCCATGGCAAACGCTGGTCGTCGTATCCACCAAGCCGCCGATCCAATCGCCGATCGAGACAGCCACTCGCTGGGACTCGCAGGTGGTGTCGCTCAGGCCGTAAATGAGGGGATACCGCGCCGTCGCGAGAATCTGCGCGGCTCGCTCGATACCATCTGCGAGAGGTGCCGGCTGTCCTTCCACCAGGCAACTGGGACGGTCTTCGATTTCATGATTCAGAAACCACGCCGTGCCCAACACGCAGGCACGCTTCGCCTCCACAATCTTGTGACCCTGCACATGCAGATCGATGTCGTCGCACACGCAACCGCAGAACGTGCAGGTGGCGTCCCGCACGATCTTCAAGCTCAGCCCGTTGTCTTCGGTGTCGGACATCCCATCACCTCCAAGCGAACATCAATACCCTTACTGGTGGGCATTCCCGAACCGTGCGTATCGCCACCCATCAAACGACTCGATAGGTCCCCGTATGCGATGAACAAAATGCCCACTGGCAATTCGTCCCCCTTGGACGGCACCACTGCGACTTCAATGCTGCCCCACTCGCTGATCAATCGTACTCTATCCCCCGTAGCAATCCCCAATCGCTGCATATCGTGACTGGTCATCTGCAACGCATGGATCTCTTCTTGATAACCGGACTGAAACTTCCCCTCGCTGATGCCAACACCCTGCTTGCTGGTGCGGCCAGGAATCAAGATAAACGAATCGGCGAGGGGCATGGTGGCTTTCGTTTTCTATCGAGGGGGCGCCGGCGAGCGCCCCTCAACTCACAGTATCCTAGATCCAAACTCTTCATTATATCTCAAGTGGGTGGCAAACGCCAGCATCGCCACCGGCGTGTCATTGGCCGTTTTCGCGACTGTTGCGGTACGTAACTCTGTCTTTCCTCGCCACACGCTGGAAAGGAGGAGGGCACGGCATGTTACGATGAATGTTGGCGTGCGGGGAATGGTTCGCGCATTGTGCCATGTCCGTGTTACCGAATCGCTGGATGCGTCCGACCGAGAAACCCCAGAAACGGGAAGAAAAGTATGATTCAAGCAAACACGGGCAGTGACAACCGATCATCGTTGCCCCCGCAGTCGCGACGCCGGCTACGTCAACAGTACCTGCTCTGCACCGATCCGGAAGAATACCGCCAGCATGGACTGGGGCCACTGCCAGCAGATGCGAACGGGCGCAGCCTGTATCTCGACCTGGTCAAGCGGGCGGTCTGCAACATCCTGTACGAGGATCTGCCTGATATTTTTTATGACCATAATCGAAGGCCTATGTTGGCGACGGACTTCGACCTTACCCGACGGGTATGGGGAGAAGATCTCCCGTCCGCGGCACATACCATGGTCGGTGTGAAGCGACTGGAAAACGTACAACATTGCATCGAGGAGATCTTACGAGAGAAAGTCCCCGGTGATTTGGTCGAGGCGGGAGTCATGTGCGGAGGCGCAGCAGTCTTCATGCGGGCGTGTCTCAAGGCGTATAACATCACCGATCGCCGAGTGTTTGCCTGCGATGCGTTCGTACCGCCGCGGCCACCCATTCCGTTTCTACTCCGCTTGCTCGGCCGCACAGTGCTCTTCACGCTGGCATCCATTCCAAACCGTTTGTGGCAACGATGGCTGTTCTTCCGCTGCCAGGCATTACAGGGAGACTATCGTGCATTTCCCGATTGCGAGGATCCCAGCGATGATCTGATTCATTTCACCATGTGGATGTTGCGGCACCCCAGCGTTGCCTTTCGTCGGCGGGCGACGGGCCTGAACAACGTGTGCTCTCACTTCGCCCGGTATGGCTTGCTGGACGACCAAGTCGTTCTCCTGCAAGGCTTCTTCTCGGAAACATTACCGAAGGCACCCCTGAGGGACGTGGCCGTGCTCCGCCTAGACGGCGACACGTTTGAAGGCACCATGGACGTCATGAATTTGCTCTACCCTAAGCTTGCCAGCGGAGGCTTCTGCATCATCGACGATTATCATTCCTTTTCAGACTGCCGCCGCGCCGTTGACCTCTATCGCGACGAGCACAAAATCAAGGACAAAATGGAGCCCATCGACAATCTGGCGGTATTTTGGAGAAAATCGTGATCGGGCCGAATGTGGCATATCGAAGAACATCGACGTCACCCAGAATTTTGACCGTCCCTAAGCTTCCATTGTTGGACGATCGCCTCGGGCAGTTCTCCCTCATCCGTCCAGCCCCGCGCTCGGTTGTAAGCTACGATTAATCCTGCCAGTTGGGCGCGGGAAAGCCGGGCTTCGCCATCGGTCGCGAGCGATTCTTCCAGGAATCGATCGGGGAGCGTATCTTCCTGAGGACGCCAGCCGGCTTGGATATTGAACCACTTCTTGGCGTTGATGATTCGCCGCGCCGCGTCGTGTAACTCCGCACCGCTCAAATCCCAACCCGTCACACAGCGCAACAGCTCGGCTCCGTCTTCAAACAAGTCATCAAATACACCGCGCAGAAACTTGCAGAGAATCAACGAATCCATCACGGCGGCCCGATCCTCGGTCTCGATCGCGAGTGGAACGGCGCGGCGATCCACGCGCCGGCGATCCACCTGTGCCGACAGGTCAACCTCGTAGGCACCGCTGCGGTTATGGTCCGCTCCGCGTGTGCCCACGGCGAAGCCCAGCGCCATCGTTTGCATCGCGCGGGGCTCGTAGCCGGGGATCTCCAGACCTTTGACCTGTGGCGCAATCCGCTCAGCTGCGGGACCGATGCGGGCGGCCAGCCGCCGACTCCCCTCGGCCAGCGAGTCGCCGATTCCCTGGCGATTACTGATGCACTCAATCGCACTGAGCAGGGCATCGCCATCGCCAAAGCGCAGCCAAGGCGCGTCCAGCCAACCTCGCTCGACGCATTCCATGGCGAAGGCAATGGTCCCGCCCGTACTGATCGTATCCAGACCGAGCTGATCGCAACGCTGCGACGCCCGCAAGACAACGTCTCCATCCACAATTCCGCACAGTGGTCCCAACGCAAAAAGATTCTCGTACTCGACGCGCACTCCCGTATCGGGCGCGGACGGATCGTCTTTCGCCGCCAACGCGTAGATGTGCTCGCAGCCCACCGTGCAGGCGACGCACGACGCGCGGGTCCGTGCGTGGGTCATACCCAGCGATTCCGGAGCCAAGCGATCGACCTGGTCCATGCGGCCATCTTGAAAATTGCGAGTGGGGAGCGCCGACAGGCGGTTAAGGACCAATAGATTGGCCGCCGTCCCCAATTCGCGGTACTTGGCCGTTGCGGGACCAAAGGATTTCTCCGAGAGCCGCTTGGCGTGTTGGACCAATGACGTGGCATCATGCCAAACACAACGCTGTTGGCCGCGCACGGCGACAGCCTTGAGGTTCTTGGCGCCCAAGACCGCGCCGCTCCCGCCCCGACCCGCGTGTCGCCCATCGTGCGAGAGCGTTGCGTACCGCACACATCGCTCGCCCGCCGGACCGATCACGGCAAATTGAAAATCCGCGCCGTAGGTCTGACGCAACCAGGCCTCGGCCTGGCCGATTTCGGCCCCCCAAATCGATTCCGCCGATTCCAGTCGAGCCTCGCCGTTATCGATGATCAAGATTGATGGCCGAGACGACCGTCCGGTGACCACAATCGCATCGGCGCCACATTTCTTGCCCGCCAAAGCAAAGCCGCTGCTGGCCAAGGAGTCGTTGAGCCGATCGGTCAGAGGCCCCTTGCAAACCACCGCAAACTTGGCCGAGGTGGTCACGGGGCTGCCAACCAAGGGACTGAAGACGAAGGCCAGCGGTGCCTCGGGAGCCAATGGATCGTGTTGTACGGCCCCCTCGCGCAGCATCACATAGGTCCCCAAACCCACGCCGCCGAGATACTGGCGCAACACGTCCCACGAAAGGCTGACCCATCGCGATCGGCCATCGGTCACATCGACGCACAGATACCGCCCGTGATACCCGGGCGTATGAGTCGCTCGATCAGGGGAAATCGATGTCGCGTCTACTTGGAATGATCGAGCCACATGCCACGTTGCGTTTGGAGCCAAGAAGGAACACGGCGAGCCGACGGCTCACCGGCTAACCACCCGCGTCGGCGGACAATATCAAGACGGTCTGCCCATCGGTTAACCACTCGGGCCCACTTCCCACAAAGCGAGCGCCATCAATATTCGCCGCCAAACCAGCCGCGAGTTGGTCGCCTGCCATACAAGCCGCTCCCCAGGCGGGGAAGACATCAACAAGACGTTTCAAAACCTGCCGAAACTCAACGGGCCTATGATCAAACCGCAGACGGACGGAGGCCGTTTGCGTACGTTGACGTGGGATTCCAAAAAATTCCACCGTGACGACTGTCGCCTCGGATGGCTGCTGATCAGCACGATGGCCTTCGTCTGGCAACGGAACCCACGCTCCGCGAAGGGGCGCGTCGTCGGCACTCACGGTATCTCCAACACCCAGATGTTACGAAACCGCACAAGATTTCCGTGATCCTGCAGGTAGATGAACCCAGGCTCTGGCCCAGCCGGCAGCGGATTTCCACCTGTGTGTGTGGGGAGTTCCAAGTTGTCCTGGATCACCACACCGTTATGGAGAATCGTCGCCCGCGCTGGCTTGCGCTGCCTGCCCCCCTCGTGGAACTTAGCGGCCGTGAAGTAGACGTCGTAGGTTTGCCATTGCAAAGGCGGGTAGCACATATTTTCTTCAGGCCGCGCTATGCTATACACGCCACCGCATTCGTTCTGTTCACCGGACAGGCCGAATGAATCCAGGATCTGAAGTTCGTAGCGGCCCTGCAGATAGAGTCCGCTGTTTCCTCGGTGTTGCCCCACGTCGAAGGGGTGATAGGGGGTGCGGAATTCCAAGTGAAGATAATGATTCTGAAAACGAGCCTTGCTGCGAATGCCATGTGGCAGGAGACCATCCACCATCGCCACCGGCTTGCCGGCATCGTCCGTCCAGGGATCGGCAGATGTGCCATCGAACAGAACGACGGCGCCGTGAGGTGCTTTCTTGCCAAGCGTCGGACTTTCGCGCACGACGCGATTCAGGATCCCATCGTGCGTCGGATCATCGGCCGTGATGGTTTCTAAGTGAAAATGGATCTTGCCATCGCGCAGGACGGCACGCATATGGGACTGCTCGAACACCAAATCCTTCCCCCCTTGCAGGGTCGCTTCCGCTTCAAGCCTCGCTCCTTTATTCCAACCATCCCCTGGCAGTCCGCCCCGATACATGACAGCGCGAAGCTTGCCATTGCCAAACGCAATCACCTGCATGCCCACCTTCAGTTGATCATGGTCAGGCCCCGTAATTCCGGTGTACTCGCCTTGTAGAGCGTAATCGGCGTCGACTTGCGCCGGATTGTCGTATACGGGACTCTTGGACCAGCCGATCCCTGCCCACAAGGCTGAGGAACCTCCTACGACGATCGACAAAATGGACCATTTACGAAGCATGATGAATCCTAGCTGTGCTTGAGTTATCGCCACCAAGAACGCATGACATATTGTACTTGGTGGATTTCGCGGGCTGGAAGCCTGCACCACGGTTTCTATCGCAGGCTGGAAGCCTACGCCACGGTTCCTTTACCCTGCAGCTGGCTGACCTCCTGGCGCAATTGGTCCATTTCCTCGCGCAGCGCGGCCAGTTCTCGGCGGATCTCGTCCATGAGGTCGTCCGCGCCTGCGGACCTGGCGGTCGCTGGACGGCTGGTTGCGGCTTCCGTATCCTGAGCGGCCGCCGCGGCAGCTGCAGCAAAGTGCTGCCGCAAACGGCGTTGTTCGTCATCGGAAAAGAGCGAATGGGAGACGATCTGCCCTCGTCCTTCGGGGCTGAATTCCACAATCAACTGTTTTTGCAGGAGCGAGCGGAGTACGGGCTTGAGCGCTCCCAGGTCCGGTAATTCCTGTGCCGCCATACGTGCGGCCCGTCCACGCAATTCCCCTACGGTCTGGGGGCCACGCAAGAGCAGCTCGGCCATCACGGCCAATTCCGTCCCGTCAACTCCGAGCCACTCCTTCATGTAATGGCGATACTTGGGAACCCGACCTTCGCTGTGAACTTCCGCCAACGCGCCCGACTCACGCAGCCGCGCGATGGATTCTTCCACATCGGCCGCGTCCAAGGTCATTTGCGGATCACGATTATTCTTCTGGTTGCATCCTGTCGTCAGACCGTTCAGGGACATCGGATAGGCGTCCGGGGTCGTCTTGGCCTTTTCAATCAGCACCCCAATCACCCTTCGATCGGTGCGATTCAGGGGACGCCAGCGGCGTTCGGCCGGCGTGTCGTGTACCTGATCACTCATCGGTGGCTCTCACTTTCTGTGTCGATAGGATAAGCTCGCATTCACGTCGCCCCCAAGCGATCCAAAACACCCATCACCAAACGTCGCAGTCGGGGTTCCGCTTCATTAGCACATGCAATGATTTTGGCAACATCCGCTGGCTCCAAAGCATCTGGGAAACAGCAATCGGTGATGATGGAAAACCCCACGACGCGCAGACCACAGTGGACCGCGACGATCACCTCGGGGACTGTGGACATTCCCACGACGTCGGCCCCAATCGCTCGCAAGAATCGATATTCGGCGCGGGTTTCCAAATTCGGACCCAGCACCGCAACGAAGACACCGCGATGCAATGGCAGTTGCTGATCTCGAGCAACGGCCATCGCCAACTCAATCATGCCGCGATCGTACGGCTCACTCATATCTGGAAAGCGTGGCCCAAGCCGATCATCATTCACGCCGACGAGCGGATTGCCCCCCATGAGATTGATGTGATCGTCGATGACCATGATGTCACCGCAGCGATAATAAGGGTTCATACCACCACACGCATTGGACACGACCAAGCGCTGGGCTCCGAGCGCCTTCATCACGCGCACGGGGAGTGTGATCTGCTGCAGCGAATATCCCTCATAGGCATGAAACCGACCCTCCATCGCCACCACGGATCGACCACACAAACGGCCACAGACCAAACGGCCACGGTGACTGGTCGTCGTCGAACGTGGGAAATGGGGGATCTCTTCATAGTCGAAACTGGCCTCCTCGTCGATCTGTTCGACGAGCCCCCCCAACCCCGTTCCCAGAATGATGCCCACATCTGGAGTCGCCTGCCATCGCGTCCGAATGGCCGCTACCACGTCTCGAATTTGCTCGTGAATCCCCTGCATCGGTATACTCAAATTCCAGCTTTCGGTTGGCAGAATGGCCCCACCCGCCACCAGTGGACCCCCCTCCCCTAGAGTGCCCTCCCAGTATGGCGATGTTGGCAAACCTGAACAAGCGACACTGACGGCTCGGCCCCCTCACCCAACGCCATGAAGGATTTTTCCGACCAGTCGCTTGTGTGGGGGAGATTTCCATCGTAACCCGAAGCGTTAGCGAGGGCCGTTGGCGAATGAATCGAGGATTCTCGCGTCATTCATCACCTACCTTGGGCGCCTCCTCTGGCAGGCTGCCCTCGCTGACGCTTCGGGTTACGAGCCAGCGCTTCATGATCATGGCGTGACCAGGCGGGAGCCTGGGAACAAGAGACAAGCGGCCCTGGGGAAGCTCGCCTCGTTGATTCGCCTGCGTCAAAATGCTACCGTGACGACCGTACAGGCGGTCGGAATGCTGACACGCGTAACCCCACCCAAGGAAGATTTTCATGGATCGCACGTATCAAACAGTCGGCTGGTTCCTGGCGGTTGCCACGGTCGCCTGGTGCACCGTCACCCGCGCCGAGGACGGCCCCAAACGAGGCGCTCGGCTCCTCATGGTGACACAAAGTGGCGGCTACCAACACGCGTCCGTGACCCGGTCTGAGGACCGCCTATCCCCGGCTGAGATGGCCATTACGGAACTGGGAGTCACGAGTAATATTTTTCGCGCGGATTGTACACAAGATGTTGTCAAGGATTTAACCAAGGAATGCCTCGAAACCTACGATATCGTTTTGTTTTACACCACGGGGGGCAAGGAACGACTGCCAATCCCCCCGGATGTCCGCGATTATCTCTTCACGGAGTGGATCAAACAAAAGGGGCATGGTTTTATTGGCACACACTCGGCCGCCGATACCTACGCCGACTATCCGCCCTATTGGGAGATGTTGGGGGGAACGTTCGAATCCCACCCCTGGAACTCCCACGAAACCGTATCGATCGCCGTCCATGACGCCCACCATCCAGCCAGCAAGCCGTGGGGAACAAGCTTTGAGATTCAGGACGAAATCTACAAGTTTAAGAACTGGCAGCCGGAAAAGGTACGCGTCTTGATGAGCCTGGATATGGCCCACACCAATCACAAGGAACCCTACCACGTACCCATTCTTTGGGTAAAGGAATATGGTGAAGGTCGAGTGATGCACATGAGCTTGGGACACAATGAAGCCGTATGGGCTCATCCCACCTATCGCGCATCGATTTTAGGAGGCATCCGCTGGATGCTCGGATACGAAGCGGGGGATGCCACACCCAATCCCGAGGTGTCCACGAACGAAGACCTCAAAGCGAGACAAGTTCATGCGGCATCCCAAAAGTAGAGGCAGCTGCCCAACATGAATCGAGCGTTCGCGAATAGAATTTTGGCCATTCTTTCACGGTCAATCGTGGTACCAGACAGCCGAGAATTTTCATGAACCAGGTCGTCTCGCTTACGGAATGGATCCAACAACTGAGTTCCGGGGCTCCCACTCAGCGAATCGCCGCCGCAACCCACTTGGCCCGCCTGGGAACGGGCGCACAGGTCGCCGCCATTCCCCTAATCGCCGCCTGCGCTGCGAACGGCGAAACCGCCAGCTGGGCGGCCGAGGCCCTGGAATCCCTGGGCCCGCCCGCTCTCACAGACGCGCACGCACTGGCCGAGATGCTGACCAGTGAATCGGAAGAATCGGCCTACTGGGCCGCGACCTTGTTAGGACGCCTGGGCCCATCCGCTGCGGCATGTGTCGCCGCACTGGCCCGCGCGCTCGCGCCTTCTCGTCCCCTATCGGTGCGGCAACGGGCGGCGTGGGCGCTAGGTAAAATTGGCGGTGCGGCCCGATCAGCCCAACCGACGCTGCAATCGTTGATGCACGAGTCGGACGCACGACTCGCCCGGTTGGCCCAAGAGGCTTTGGCACAGATCGATCCCTAGTAGGCCACGAAGGGGCCACACAATAACAGTGGGCTGACGCCCACCGCTCGCCAAGCTTAGGGCGTTGGTCTGGGGGGGTTCTCCGCAGAAAACGCGGCATCCCACCCAGCGGGAATCGGCAAGCCCTCTCGTTCGAGCGCTTGGCGATAGTCGTCGGGCTGATTCAAGTTATGCAGAGTTCGCAACTCCGGATCCACCGTGCGCAATTCGTCGGTCGTCACTTCGCGGACGGCCACCCGACCCAACAGAAAATAGGGGCGCCGCTGGCCGGCGGCCAATAGTTGTTCCACGTCGGTAAGCACTGACGTGCGATAGACAGCGGCCAATGGATGATAAAACTCCCCCTCCTTGGGCACGGCCACGTCGTCGGTCCCGAGCCGATCGATCATGTAGCGCACAAACTCGGGCGTGATGCCAGGTACATCACAACTGGTGACGTAGGCCGCTTCGACTTCGTGCTGCAAATGGCGTAAGCCGACCGCTATCCCCTCCAGTGGGCCACAGCCGGGACTGCGATCGTGGGCCACGGCCACGCCCGCCGGTAACGGCGGTAGCGGCTCGTCCACCGCAGCGACCACCACAACCGGATGGGTCACCACGGACAAACGGCGCACGATGCGCGCCAGCATCGGCTCATCGCCAAATGGCAACCGCACCTTGGGAATCCCCATGCGCGTGCCACGACCACCACAAACCACAATGCCGCCACAGCGTATCATGCCCTCACCGCCTCGGCCGCAAACGTCACGCGACCTCGATCAGGCGATTGACCGCCTGGACCTTGAGCACCCGTGAATAGTGATTGACGCTGATCCCGTCCGCAATCGGAGTGGGCACGTTCAACAGCATCTCAGTGCATCCCAAATCGTTGTGGGCCATGAATGCCAATCGCAGCATGGAGATCAACGACTTACCATCATATGCCGTCAAGTCCGGCACCAAGACCGGGCCAGTGTCCACCTGGTAAAACGTTTCTCGCTCGCTGGCGTTGATTAACTTAACCGGATACTCGATCCACACCTTAGTCCCATCGGGCATTTCGTACTCGGTCTGTGAAACAAGACACCGGTTTTCCAAGACGGCAGCAACAATCTGGGAGACATCCGTCAGCACCCGGCCCGGTGTCTCATGAATATCGATTTTGAGCCGCGAGAACGCGTCGCGAATCTTGCCCACTTGCCGTTCCGGTTGTGGGCCCAGCGACGGCGGATTCAACATCACACCCCGGTTGTTTCGGTCCCAGCTCTTCGCGACCATGAAATCCTCGTCCGAAGCGACGAGACACATATCAGCAGACGGATCGTGCCAAATGTTTTCCTTCACCCAAACTTGCTCGGCTTTACACGACGCGCTCAACACGAACTCCGTGGCGGCCGCCGCATTAGGGCGAGCAATCCGGCAGCGACACTCCAACAGAAACCGGGAGTTGTTCAGGGTGAAAGGGGGTGGCTGGCTGACCGTGATCAGCGGCCTTTCCTGCAAGTCGACCCGGAATGTGACAAAAGAACGACTAAAATCACAGACATTCATGCTGCCGCTTTCTACTCAAAAATACCAACCACACGCATGGAGTGAAGCCCGCCTCGTGTATGAGGCAATCGCACGAATCATACTTGTGATCGGCAAGCCTGCCAATGAGTGTGCCGGATTCCGACCGAAAGGGGCACGTCGCCACAGTGACTTGACCAGTCACCTTCCGCAGGTGTAGGTTCTGAAGCGGCTATTTCGCCGGCAGTGCCAGGTATCCCCCGCTGACCCTTCGGACTACGATGGTGATTGCCCTAAGCTAATCGGAGCTTCCACATGTCGTCTCGTCGTCCCGTTTCGTGCCTGTTCGCCCTAGGACTGCTTGCTACTGCCATGTTGGTTGTGGGCTGTGAGGCCAAGCGACCGTTGGGAAAAGTCGCCGGGCGAGTGACTTTTCGAGGGAAACCCCTCAACCAAGGCACGGTAATCTTCAGCAACGAACCGGAAGGCGTTGGCTTTCAGACCCCCATTCAAGCGGATGGAACCTACCTGGGCGAGGTTAAGGATGGATACGGCTTGCCCCCCGGTTCCTACAAGGTCGCCATTCGACCACCGCAACCGCGGCCATCCATGGATGTCATGGCTCCGCCTGTCAGCGCTAACGCCGAGCAAGCTGATATCCCAGCACAATATCGTGACTGGGAAACCAGTGGATTCACCGCCAATGTCGTGGTGGGCGAGAACCCACCGTTTGACTTTGATATGAAGTGAGACACTGTGTTGCTTGGCGTAGTTGCTTGGCGTACTTCGCGCCTTAGCGGTTAAAGTCCGCCGCTTGCGGCGTATCGGAGGCAGGACTCACGCGGACACGCAGAGATGATGATATTGTGGATGGATCGCTGTCACTCGGCCGGTTGCAGACAACGTGGGTCGTCGTGCTGGGGCCGATTTACATAGGTGTCGACCGGATCGCAGCACCACTCCGATACATCCCAGGTCGCCATCGTCGCTGCTATGGTGGCGGCATCTTGTTGTTCCGAGTCCAGCCATGTCCGATAGGCCGACGGTGGCACGATCACGGGCATGCGGTCGTGGATCGGGCTCAGCGCCGGACTGGCAGCGGTGGTGACGATGGTGCATGACAACCAGGGAAGATCATCGGCTGAGGTTGCGGATCCGGACCAGGATTCCCACAAACCCGCGAACGCGAATGGCTGCTCGTCCGCTTGATGAATATGGAACGGTTGCTTGCGCGTGCCCGTCTTCTGCCATTCGTAGTAACCGTCGGCTAAGACCAGGCAACGGCGACGGCGAAACGCGGATCGAAAGGACGGTTTTTCGGAGATCGTTTCCTGGCGGGCGTTGATCATCCGCTGGCCGATGCTCGGATCCTGCGCCCAGGAAGGGACCAGCCCCCAATGAGCCATCATCGCTTCGCGGTGATCGCCGGCGATTGTTGTGCGAACGGTGAGCACGGGCTGTGTCGGGGCGATGTTGTAGCGCGGATTCAATGGCGGGAGCGCACTCAAACCGAATTGAGCCATCAGCACATGCGCTGGGCTACGCAAGGTAAATCGGCCGCACATAGGATGAGCCACTTATTCAAGTCGGGGCCGCCAACGGCCTATGACTGATGCGCCACGGCGAAGCGATCCTGCAGCGCTTCGATGGACAGCTCGCTATCCCGCAGCGCCTCCATGGCTTTCACGGCCGCTTCGGCGGCGGGAATGGTGGTGATGCAGGGGACTCCATGCTGCACGGCCGCGGCTCGAATTCGCCCCTCGTCGGTACGAGCCCCTTTGCCACTAGGAGTGTTGATGATCAACGCCACGTCTCCGTCAATCATCACGTCCAACACGTTGGGCTGTCCTTCGACGATTTTCTTGACGCGTCTCACATGGATGCCGGCGCGCTCCAGCACATTCGCGGTCCCACCGGTGGAGATGATGCGATATCCCATATCCACCAACCGCATGGCCAGAGGGACGATAAGTTCCTTATGGCGATCGGCCACGCTGACGAAGAGCTGTCCCTGGGTTGGCAGAACCACGCCCGCCGCCAACTGGCTTTTGGCAAAGGCCAACGAAAACCGTTCGCTGACTCCCATGACTTCGCCCGTGCTGCGCATTTCGGGTCCTAGCACGATGTCAACCCCCACGAACTTCCGAAACGGAAAGACGCTTTCCTTGATGGAGACATGTGCGGGGACGGGATCACTCGTGATGCCTAAATCGCTCAGCCGGCACCCGGCCATTACTTTGGCGGCGATCTTGGCGATGGGCATGCCGGTGGCCTTGGCGACGAATGGTACCGTGCGACTAGCCCGTGGGTTGACTTCCAGCACGTAGACGGTGGGGACGCCTTGTTCCTTCTTCACGGCGAACTGAACGTTCATCAGGCCGATCACATTCAGATGTCGCGCCATGGCTCGCGTGGCCTGCCGGATTTCATCGATCACGGGACCGGGCAAGCTGTACGGGGGAATGACACAGGCCGAATCGCCCGAATGCACCCCCGCTTCCTCGATATGTTCCATCACGCCGGCCACTATGACGTCTTCCCCGTCACAGACCGCGTCCACATCGACCTCGGTGGCATCCTCGAGAAAGCGGTCGACCAACACGGGCTGGCCCTGAGCAACGACGAAGGCCTCGGCAATGTACCGTTCGAATTGTTTCAAGTCGTAACAGATCTCCATCGCCCGTCCCCCCAGAACGTAGCTGGGGCGCACAAGCGAAGGGAAGCCGATCTGCGCAGCGGCAGCCCGCGCCTGATCCATGTTGCGCACGATGCCATTGGCGGGTTGCCGCAATTGTAAGCGATCGAGAATGCGCTGAAATTGCTCGCGATCTTCCGCCGACTCAATCGTGTCCACGCTCGTCCCAATGATGGGGGCACCGGCTTCCGACAGGGCCCGCGCCAGATTCAAGGGAGTCTGACCGCCGAACTGCACAATCACCCCATCGGGCTGCACGCGGTCGCAGACATTCAAGACATCCTCGGCCGTCAGCGGCTCGAAAAACAACAAGTCGCTGGTATCGTAATCGGTGCTGACCGTCTCGGGATTCGAGTTGATCATCACCGATTCGATCCCTAACTCACGCAGCGCGAAGCTGGCATGGCAACAGCAATAGTCGAATTCAATGCCCTGGCCAATGCGATTGGGACCACCGCCGAGAATGATGATCCGTTTTCGGTCCGGCTGCTTGGGGGGCGTTTCGTCTTCTTGCTCGTAGGTCGAATAGTAATACGGCGTGTAGGCCTCGAACTCCGCCGCACATGTATCAACCGACTTGAAAACCGCCACGACACCCAGGGACTTTCGATAACTGCGAACTTCGGTCTCCGTGCATTGAAAGATGGTCGCCAACTGTCGATCGCTGAAACCTTGTCGCTTGGCGTGCCGCATGGTATCCGTGTCGACACGAGGGAGTGTTTCCAGTTGGCGCAAACGCTCCTCCGTGGCCACCAACCCTTCCAGCTGAAATAAGAACCAGGGATCGATGGCCGTGATCTTGTAAATATCGGCAACCGACATACCCCCCTTGATCGCGTAGCGCAGGTACCAGACTCGCTCTGCATTCGGTGTCGCCAACTTCGCCTTGATCTCGTCCTGGGACGGTTGCAGTTCGGTCCTCCACAGATCCTTCTTGTCGCAACCAAAGCCAAAGCTGCCCACCTCCAGCCCACGCAAGGCCTTTTGGAAGGACTCTTGAAAGGTACGGCCAATGGCCATGGTCTC
>SXHS01000308.1 GCA_005773145.1 Planctomycetaceae bacterium
CAAAAAAATCTCAAATCTCAAATCTCAAATCTCAAATCTCAAATCTCAAATCTCAAATCTCAAATCTCAAATCTCAAATCTCAAATCTCAAATCTCCGGCCTTAAACTGCCCCCCGCCCGATCCATTCCAGGACCAACGCAGCGATATCGGTATCCACGAATTCGGTTCGCGTCAACAAGCCGGCTTGCGAGGTCAACAGGACTCCCTTTTGTGCGAGCGAGGTGGCTGGCGCCCCGTGTGAGCCGCGCACCAAAGTCGCATCCAAGGGAATCGACTTGGTGGGCAGATCGATGAACAACTCGACTGGATCGTACCCGGGTTTACGATGGATATCGACCGAGCGCGCAAACGGTGGTGCACGGCGATCGTCCTGCCACCAATAGTAGGCTTGCCAGCTATCGGGGGTTGAGATCAAGATCACTTCTCCCGATCGCGCATGATCCATGCCGTACTTCGCGCGGTCCGCTCCAACCAGCACCTCCGCGATGCCAGCGACATGCGTGTCCGTATTGGTATGGGTGTTGGTGTTCGCAAACAGCTGCCGAACTCGTTGGATCACATCGGCCTGCTGATTTCGCACGAACACGTGCGAAAATTGATGATCTACCAAACACCACGCATCGCTGTTGGCGAAATCCAGGTACTCCGCGCCAGCTTCTTCGCGCACCCGCAACAGCCCAGCGTCGCGCAGCATGCGATTGGGATATAGCACATGTTGGACGGGCGTCACGGCGTACTCACTTGCCGCCAGCCACACCAATTCATGGGGAGCGTAGACCTCTCCGAAGCCGTCGACCAATTTTCCGATTTGCTCATCCAATTCTTGCACGGCCTGCATTTGCTGGAAGCTATCCGGTCCGAATTTTTGGCTGGCATAGTCCAGGTGGGGCAAGTAGACATAGAAGAATTGCGGCTTGAACTGGCCTGCGGCCCGGATGGCGGAATCCACGATCCACGCCGTGGAACGGATATTGGCCATGGGGCCCCAGAAGTGCTGGAGTGGAAAATCTCCCAGCGACTCGCGCAGGGTTCCATATAGTTCGGTTGGCTTGGTGTAGCACCAGAGGGATTCGGATCCATCGGGATTGTGCACCGGGGCTGGCATACACACGTAGTCGGCGCCGCACCGTTTGCTGAGCATGGGAAACCAGACGGCGGATGTAACGGCCGGATCCCGTTGATGTAGCAGATCCCAAATCTGTGGCCGTTCGATGCGTTCGTTGGACGCGGTCCACATTTCGACCGACTGTTGTTCGCGCCAGTAGAACCCATTGGCCACGACGCCGTGTTCACGCGGCAAGCAGCCCGTGAGCATATTCGCTTGCACGGGCCAAGTCACACAGGGGAAGCTGGGGGTCAGTGTCGCAGCGCCGCCACTCGCGGTCAACGCGGCCAACCGGGGCATGTGCGCCACGTCGGACGCGCGTAGGGCGGGGATGGAGAGCAAGACGATCATTGTGGGTACTCCAAACACGTGCCAATGACTGACACTTAAAAAATTATTTACGACAACTCAACAAGTGCGCCGACTTCTCGTCAAGAAATACGCGGCACATACCGTGACTTTGCAGGATCGAGGCGGGGACGTGCGGTGTAACGGGACCTTTGATCGCTTGCCGCACGGCCTCGGCTTTTCGCGCGTCTGGCACGGTGCAAATAATGGCCCGGCTCTTCATGATTTGAGACACGCTCATCGAGATGGCCTGTTGTGGGACATCATCGAAGATGGCGAACCACCCCTCGCCGAGCTGTTGGCGACGGCACGCATCGTCTAGTTGTACGACGAGATAGGGCTCTTCCGTCTCGAAATTCGCGGGTGGATCGTTGAATGCCAGGTGACCATTCTCACCGATGCCGACGAAGGCGACGTCCACGGGATGTTGACGCAGAATTGCACCCACACGTCGGCATTCGGCCAGCGGATCCGTCTCGGCATTCAGATAATGAAACGCGCGGAGTGGCACCGACAATTGGCGGACGAACCGTTGCCACAGATACCGGCGAAAGGAAGCCGGGTGCTCAATCGACAACCCCACGTACTCATCCAGGTGGAACCCCGTGACCAAATTCCAATCGATGTTGGGCTCAGTTACCAATGCTTCTAGCATCTCAAACTGTGACGCGCCTGTGGCAACGATGATAGTGGCGGCCCCGCGATCGGCGATGGCTCGGCGGATCCATGCGGCTCCAGCCGCTGCGGCTGCCTTTCCCATTGCCGCTTTGTCCGATATAGTCTGAACGTCCATATCATGCTTCGTCCTGAAAAACTCTGGAATCTGACGACATGCATTATGCCAGCGGATATGTGGACTTGCAAGTGAATGGCTATGCGGACGTCGACTTCAACCGTGACGACCTGACTACCGAAAACGTGCTGAATGTTTGCGATCGACTGAGGAGCGAAGGGGTAGCCGGCATTCTCGCGACGGTGATCACCGCGGATGTGGACTCCATGTGTCGACGCTTGGCGTGTATCCGTCGCGTGCGCGAGAGCGACCAGGCTATCGCCGACATGATCTGGGGGATTCACATCGAGGGCCCATTCCTGCGGGGGGAAGTGGGGTACATTGGTGCCCATCCCGTGGAGTTTGCGCGAGAGGCCGACATCGACATCATGAAGCGACTGATCGAGGCCAGCGGCGGTCTCACGCGGCTGGTGACGCTGGCGCCGGAACAGGATTCCGGCAATCGCGTCACGAGTTACCTGGCGAAGGCGGGAATTCGCGTCGCGGCCGGTCACTGCAATTCCACGCTCGATGAATTGCGGTCGGCGATTGATGCCGGTCTCTCGGTATTTACTCATTTGGGCAACGGCTGTCCCCGTCAACTGCCACGACACGACAATATCATTCAAAGAGCGCTCAGCCTGGCCGATCATCTCCACTTTGGTTTCATCGCGGATGGCGTGCACGTGCCCTTTTTCGCGCTGGGGAATTATCTCAAATGCTGCGGTATCGATCGAGCCTTTGTCGTGACGGACGCCATTTGTGGCGCGGGACTTGGCCCCGGCGAGTACTCCATCGGGTCACGTCGCCTGGTGATTGACAACAACCTGGCAACCTGGTCCACCGACCATTCACACCTGATCGGATCCGCTGGAACGATGCAGCGATCGGCTGAGAACCTGCGCACGGCACTGGCGCTCGAAGACGAGGATATCCGTCGCTTGTTGAGCGAAAATCCGCGTAAGCTGATGGACTCCTCATTCCCTAGATAATGCGGATGACGACCATTGGCGGATCGGTGCTGACCGCAAATTGACGCGGCGGGATGTCGAGAGATACAATGGGTGGCATGGGTTTTTCCAATTGGACATCAATGCTGGCATGTTCAGCACTCGCGGTGATGGCCGCCGCGGGTAACGTCGGTAGATCCTGCGACGCGAATGCCCCCCGAGGGGGCGCCATTGACCGCCGATCAGATCGAACAATTGCGACAGTGGATTCAACAAGGCGCAGCGGCTCCCGCCGACGAACAGCCGGAAATCGATCCGCGCCAACACTGGGCGTTTCAAAAGCTGGTGCGCCCGAAAGTACCGACGTGCGATGGGGAGTCCGTGCACAATGCCATCGACGCATTCATTGTGGAGAGACTGATAAGTTGGAGTTGCGCGGCGGTGGCAACACCGGACGCGATCATCATCCCAACGGCTTCTCGATTTGGATGGCTGGGGCTGGTCTGAAGAAGGGCTGTGTTCATGGTGCCACGGACGAATTGGGATACCATGCCCTGGGGGAAGGCCACTACGTGACCGACCTGCACGCCACCGTGCTGCATTTGCTCGGCCTCGACAACCGCCGCCTGGAGATTCCGGGACGGAAGCGGTTGGACATCGACCACGGCCGAGTCATTGGGGAAATCCTTTCATGAAGATGGGGCGTAGCGCGGCGGATCGTTTCGTTGTTCCCCGCGTGCGGTAGGGAACCGGTTACTTCTTCATCGCTCCGGTTAGTCGTATGAGGTGGAGTTCACGAATGCGAGTAGGCTTGCGCATTTCGAGTTTGATGTGTCTACTGGTCAGTCTTGTAGACTGCGGTTGGCTGACGCCGCTCGCAGCGGACGACGCATCGATTGTTGGCCCGGATTTGAAACCGACTCGGCCTGACCTACCAGTCGAATCGCCGGTCGCGGAACGTCCGCGGATCAGAGTTGGCATTATTGGACTCGATACATCCCATGCTTTGGCGTTTACCGAAATGCTGAACGAACCTCATGCTGCCGATGATTTGGCCAACTGCCACGTGGTGGCCGCGTATCCCCAGGGGAGCCGGGATATCAAGTCGAGCGTCGAACGCGTACCGGAGTACACCAAGAAACTTCGGGAACGCGGCGTAGAAATCGTCGATTCGCTGGACACACTCTTGTCGAAGGTTGATGCCGTCTTGCTGGAAACCAACGACGGCCGGCCACATCTGGAGCAAGCGCTCCCGGTTTTTCAAGCGAAGAAGCCCTGCTTCATTGATAAGCCACTGGCCGGATCGCTGGCGGATGCCATCGCAATTGTCGCGACCGCCGACAAGTCGGGCACGCCCATCTTTACCTCCTCATCGTTGCGTTACACCGCAGGAGCACAAGCCATTCGTCGAGGCGAGTTCGGGGAGGTATTCGGGTGCGATGCGTTTAGCCCCTGCGCGTTGGAGCCGACGCATCCCGACTTGTTTTGGTACGGCATTCACGGCGTGGAGTCGCTCTACACCGTGATGGGGCCAGGCTGCGAGACGGTTTGCCGTTCGTCGACCGTCGACAGCGATTTCGTGGTGGGCACCTGGCGAGATGGCCGTGTCGGAACCTTTCGAGGCAACCGGAAGGGGGCTCATGAATTCGGCGGCACGGCCTTCACTGCCAAGGGGGCGAAGTCGCTGGGCGATTATGGTGGATATCGTCCGTTGGTAGTAGAGATCGTTAAATTCTTCCGTGCCGGAGTGCCCCCAGTCAACGCGGCGGAGTCCTTGGAAATCTACACCTTCATGGAAGCGGCCGACGAAAGCAAACGCCAAGGGGGGAAACCAGTCCGCCTGGCAGACGTACTGGAAAGGGCGAAGACGCAGGCAGAGGCGAATCTGAAGTCGCTTGAAAGGCCATGAACCGCAAAGGCGCAAAGTACGCCAAGGGACTCCGCGTTCTTGGCGCCTTGGCGGTGAAATCTCCTCGATGTCGCATTCGCGAATTGCCCCGAACGAAGATCGCGGAGCGCCGATCAGCGTTGGTAGATGGGCAGGAGCTGCAAAGGGGCTCCCAGAGTGAGCACATACATGGCCGTGGTGTACGGCTTACCAAAGGCTAGGGCGTGCGCGCTGGCGGACCAACTTCCATCGTTTCGTTGATTCTTAATCAACGTCGTCAGAATATCAGGATAGATGCGAGGCCAGTAAGAAGGCCCCAGCTGCAAGGCCGCTTGACTGACGTAATACGCCGCGTACTCGCTGCTATCACCGTCGGGCAACGGGTCGTAGACCCAAGGATGCGCCAAAAGCCAATCGCCGGCAGCGCCAATGGTTTTACTGTCGTGACGACCACCCAGGGTAAGCATCAAGATGCCAACGCCAGTCATGCTGGTACTAGGGCCGGACTCCGACTTGACATACTTGAACCCCCCTGTTGCCGCATCAAAATGACGCTCAACATATGCCATCGCCTTGTCAATAACGTCCGTCGATACCGCGAATCCGGCATTCTTCGACGCCCGCAGGCTCATGATCTCCCAGGAGACGACAGACAAGTCCGTCAAATTATGATCCAGGGACGGCGGCGTGTATCCCCAACCCCCCACGTCATCAGCCGACTTCGCAGCAAGCACCTGCGTATTCGACGTGTATTGGATGGCCTGCGTGATCGCTGGTCGCAGACGCGCTTCTCGCGATGCATCAAGCATGCCATAGGCCTCCGCCAACGTTAGGAGCCCGATGCTGTGATTGTACGGCGCCGTATGACTAGACCCTTTGAGGACGTATTCCTCCTCCGGGGGAATTTGTGCGAGCAACCCATCGGACTGTTGGCACGCCAGGATAAACTCCACCGCGCGGAGTATGTTGTCGCCATACGGTCCGCGGCCCGGCGTGTGCCCACGCGACAGAAATGCCATCACGCACAGGCCCGATATGGCCGGCTGCGCTCGATTCACCGCTGGAAACGAACCGTCCCGCCGTTGCTGCCGAGACAAGTACTC
>SXHS01000309.1 GCA_005773145.1 Planctomycetaceae bacterium
AGCAGTCCCGAGCCGGACCGGCAACGGCTACCCTTGAGTCAGCACATCCTGGAGTCGCTCGAACTCATCGTGGTCGGCAAAATGTACGACGATCCGGCCGCGGCCCCGGCCGACCATCTTAATTTCTACTTTCGTGCCCAATGCCAGTCGCAATTGTTGCTCCAGGGCAGCGATTTGGTCGCTGGTTGCCACCTTTTGGGGCAAGGGTGATTGAGATTTTACCGTCGTTGATGGTTCGGCCGTCGCGAGCGGATCTTCGTCCTCGGCATGGATCATGTCTCGCACCATGCGTTCGACATCTCGCACGCTCAACCCTTCGTCGCGAATACGCACCGCAAAGGCCACTTGGCGGGCTTCGTCACCCAGAGGCAACAACGCTCGGGCATGACCGACCGATACCGCACCACCACGAACGTCGGCCTGAATCGACTCGGGCAGCTCCAGCAATCGCATTAGGTTGGCGATGGTGGATCGATCGATCTTAATGCGGCGTCCCAGGTCCTCTTGTGTGCAGCGGTGCTCGCGCAGATACCTCTGAAACGATAACGCCTTCTCGATCGGATTCAAATCCTTACGTTGCAAGTTTTCGACAATCGCCAATTCGGCGACGAGGCGGTCATCGGCTTGGCGCACGCGCGCCGGGATCTTGGACCATCCCGCCACGATCGCGGCTCGTAATCGTCGCTCGCCGGAGATCAGTTGCCAGCGCGACCCGACTCGTCGCACCAACACCGGCTGAAGCATGTCGTGATCTTTCAGACTTTCTGCCAACGCGGCGATCTCAGATTCGTTGAACTCTCGCCGAGGCTGAAACGGATTATCATCAATGTCGTACACGCCCACCATGACCATTTGGCCGTCGGTGACCGGGCCATGTGTCGCCACCTGCGACGCCGATACGGCCGGTTCATCCCCATCGGTTGGGACGTGCAATCGGGGCGAAAACCCCGTCCGTGCTTCCCCTGACTGGGGACCGGCCGTTGCGGCCCGTGCCGGTCCACCCTCGTCTCCCGGAGTGCCCAGTAATGCAGCCAATCCCTTACCCAATCGTCGTTCTTTAGTCACGATCTAGTACCTCCATGCAAAGCTCGATGTAAGCTCGCGCTCCCCGTGACCGGGGAGCATGCTCCAAGACCGACCTGCCCAATCTCGACGCCTCGGCAATCGCCGCGTCCTGCGGGATCACCGTGTCAAATACGATGTCCCCAAAGAAATCGCGCACCTCAGTGGCGACCTCCTCGGTCAGCTCCATGTTGCAGTCGTAGCGAGTCAGCACAATGCCCCCGAATTCCAGCTGCCGCCCCGGCTGCCGCATCACGTCGCGAATCATATGAATCAAATCCGTTAAACCCTCCATCGCGAAATACTCGCAAGGAATAGGCATTAACACCTCGCTCGCCGACGCTAGGGCCGTTTGGGTTAGCGTCCCCAGACTCGGCGGACAATCCAGCAGCAAAAAGTCGTACTCCGTACCAAGCTCCGACACACGGCGTTGCACGGCCGACGTACTGTCCGTGTCGCCGTTGGCCAAGCGATAGATGTCCTGAAAACTTCGGCAGCCCGGCATCAGGTCCAGACGCTCGATGGCGGTTGGCACCAGTTCCGGCCGCCTATCGCCCTCCGTCGCCAAGAGCGGATGCCGGTCCGCCGGCTCGCGCCCCAACGCCCGTGTCGCGCAACACTGCGGGTCCAAATCCCACAACAGAACGCCACGCCCAGCACGTGCCAGCCCCACGGCCATATTCACCGCCGTGGTCGACTTGCCCGCCCCGCCTTTCTGATTGGCCACGGCCAGCACGCGACCCACGGACACCGTCCCCTCTGTTGTCGCCACGAGTCTTGAATTCGGCGGCCGATTGTACCCACAAACGGTTGAGTCGCGGAATGTCAGTTCTTGCCAGATCCGACCGGCCCCCCCTCGCAATCCTTCAGTATCTTCCCAGTTTCACGTGGAACCCCCATAGTTCCCATATTCTCTATTTATCGCGACCGGACCATTCTTTTTCATGGCGAGAGTTGCCGCATTCAGTAATTGCTGCTCATGTCCCCTATGGGTCTCATGTTTCCTATCTTGTTCCACATGAAACTAGCGAGGCTAGGCAACCCTGGGGTCTTTAGAACGGACTTGGATGCGTCACGCCGTAGAGAGCGGGTGGAATACTAGTCCAGTGAGTAGCTTGGGGTAGAAGTAGGTGCTCTTGGCCGGCATGCGTTGGCCCTGTTGGCTGATGGACTGGATGTGATCCACCGTGGCGGGCATCACGAGGGCGGCGAGCGGGAATTGTCCGCCGCTGCCAGCCTGGCCGGTTGCGTCGCGTCCCACCGTGTCACCTTGTTGGAGCCCCTGCACGACCTCCTCGGTGCTGTGAACGTACATGGGCTTGGTGGCGCCGGGCGCGTTTAGAAGCGTATCCACAACGAGTCGGTGGAGGATGCTAACACCGAGGCTGCGCCACTCCGCGCTTTGGCTGGCGGCCAACTCATCCATACGCGCCCGGCCGCGGGTTGTGATTCGGGCAACCGTCCAGGTCTGGTCGCGTGAGGTGAAGAAGGCTAGGGATCCTTGGTGGCCTTCGGTTTCCAGGTCCAGCCAGACGTGGTGGGCTCGTTCTGGCCCAGTGCCGACCGATTGGGTTTGGAAGCAGTCGCCGAGGCGGCCAGCCAATTCGGCTGCGGTCAGGTTGGGGAGCCCGCGAAACAGGCGATGGGTGGGAAGCACGACCATGCCCGGGTCGCTCATGCTGACGCACATCGTCATCACGAAGTTCGCGGGATGATGGGGGTCCAGCGGCGGCGTCTGGTTCTGTAAGAGTTCCTGGCGATAGTTCCAAGCCGTCTCATACCGATGGTGGCCATCGGCGATAAAGAGCGGCCTATCGTTCATCAGGGCGGCAACCTCGCCGATGCGCTTGATATCGGTGATGGCCCACATTCGATGCCGGACGCCCAGATGGTCCGTGGCTTCAAACGGGGGCGATTGTTCGATGGCCGTTTCCAGCAGCCCATGGACTCGATTGTCGGCATCGGGGTAAAGGCCGAATATCTGGCTGAGATTGGTTTGAGTCGTCCGAGTCAAACGCAAGCGATCTTCCTTAGCGGCTGAGTGGGTTTCTTCGTGTGGAAAGATGCGCCCCTTTCCGATCGGCTCCAAGCGGACTCGGCACACAAAGCCCCGACGCGTATAGGATTGGGAATCATGAACGAAGTGTTGGTGGTACACGTACAGGGCCGGTGACGGGTCGGGCTGCAGGATCCCTTGCTTGCGCCATTGTTTGAGAAATTGCGCGGCCCGCGCGTAGCGGCTCGTTGCCGGATCATCCCCAGGCTCGTCGCGGTTCAGGATAAGTCGAATCACATTGGCGGGATGCAGGTCATAGAGTTGATTCTGCAGCGTGGAGTCGATCACATCGTAGGGGGGCGCCACAACGTCGCTCAACGAGCCCACATGTCCCAAGTCGTAACGAAGCGCGGCGAATGGCTGAACTTCTGGCATTGCAGATTCCAATTCAGGTCGAGAGGGTCAGTCGATTGGAGCACGTTCGCGGGAACGGCCCGGCGGCAGACCGAGCACCGCCCCTTTCGAGAACGGGCTCGGTCCTACAGAATTTGCGACTTCGGTCGGGGGTCGAGGCCGGGGGGGCGTGACCGGCCGATTAGTACCGGTAGTAGTCGGGCTTGAATGGCCCGTCCACCGGTACGCCAATGTAGTCCGCTTGTTCGGGTGTCAATTGGGTCAGCTCCACCGCCAGGTGGTCGAGATGAAGCCGGGCGACTTCTTCGTCCAATTTCTTCGCTAGCACATGGACACCGACGGAGTATTGGTCGGGCTCGGTCCAGAGGGCCAGTTGAGCCATGACCTGGTTGGTGAAGGACGTCGACATGACAAATGAGGAATGGCCGGTAGCGCAGCCCAAGTTGACGAGGCGACCTTCGGCCAGGAGGATCAGCGAGTGGCCATCGGGAAACGTGTACCGATCCACTTGTGGCTTGATCTGCAGCCGTTTGACACCCTTTTGATTGTTTAGCCAGGCCACATCGATTTCGAGATCGAAGTGCCCGATATTGCAAACGATGGCATCGTTTTTCATTGCGGCCAGATGGCGGCCCAGGATGACATCGCGATTGCCGGTGGCGGTTACAAAAATATTTCCTTCCTTGACAGCCTTTTCCAGGGTGGTCACTTCGAACCCTTCCATGGCCGCTTGAAGGGCGTTGATGGGATCGACTTCGGTGACCAACACGCGTGCACCGAATCCACGCAGCGAACGAGCGCAGCCTTTGCCGACGTCGCCGAATCCACAGACCACGGCCACTTTCCCCGCCACCATCACGTCCGTGGCCCGTTTGATGCCGTCGGCCAGGGACTCATGGCAACCGTACAAGTTGTCGAACTTGCTCTTCGTAACTGAGTCGTTGACGTTAATGGCCGGGACCTTGAGTTCTCCCTTGGCCATCATCTTATGCAGCTCTTTAACGCCGGTCGTGGTTTCTTCGGAAAGGCCACGGATTTCCCCCAAGAGTTCGGGAAATCGCTTGTGCACCAGGGCGGTCAAGTCGCCGCCGTCGTCGAGAATCATATTGAGCGGTTTGCCGTCCGGGAAGAATATTGTTTGTTCAATGCACCAATCATATTCTTCCAGCGTTTCCCCCTTCCAGGCGTAGACGGGAATGCCTCGCTCCGCAATTGCGGCTGCCGCATGGTCTTGAGTCGAAAAAATGTTGCAGCTGCTCCATTGGACTTCGGCGCCCAGTTCCAGCAATCGGGCGGCGATCTCGAGCGCCGGGGCGTCGCGCA
>SXHS01000310.1 GCA_005773145.1 Planctomycetaceae bacterium
GTCCCTCGCATCCGTGGCGACGGGGAATCGCTTCAGTGCACTCTCGTGGTTCATCAGAGCCAAACAGATTTGTTTCATCTGGCTCGTGCATTGATTGCGTCGAGCCGCTTCACGTGCCGCCTGTACGGCTGGCAACAATAGGGCGATCAAGATCGCAATGATCGCGATCACCACCAACAATTCGACAAGCGTAAACGCTTGCCTGCGCGAGAAACGTGACATCGTGCCTCCTCCCAAAATAAAAAAATGAAAACTATGAGGACTCCTGCCGGCACCGCGCCGAACACCTCTTCCTGAGTCCGTGTTCCCTGACACGGCGGCCGGCCAGTATGATGGTGGGATGCCAACTCCACACGGACCCCGCGCGCCATGCGCTCTTAGCATAGCAAATGGGGGCCGTATCGTCAAACGAAACACCACAGGATTCCGGCCAACCAGCCCATAGTTCAAGCGACCGGACCCGACATGTCAATCCCCCATTCCAGAGCTGTAGCAACTCCCGAAGACCCCAATCGGGCCTTTGCCCACCAGGTCGTGAAGCGGTTGCGCGATGCCGGCTACCAGGCCCTGTGGGCCGGGGGCTGTGTACGGGACCTATTGGTCGCGCGTCTCCCCAAGGATTATGACGTGGCAACCGACGCGCGGCCCGAACAGGTGAGGCACCTTTTCGGCCGCCGTCAGACACTCGCCCTGGGGGCCGCCTTCGGGGTGATCTCCGTCCGTGGGCCCCGCGGCCTGCAACCCGTGGAGGTGGCCACTTTTCGCCAGGATGCGGCCTACTCCGACGGAAGGCATCCCGACGGCGTCCGCTTCTGCTCGGCAGAACTAGACGCGCAGCGGCGGGATTTCACCATCAACGGGCTCTTCTACGACCCGCTCGAAAATCGCCTGATCGACTACGTGCAGGGGGAACAGGATCTGCTGGCGGGGCGGATTCGCGCGATCGGCAATCCCCGTGACCGGTTCAGGGAAGACCATCTCCGCCTCCTAAGAGCGGTCCGCTTTACGGCCGATTTTGACTTTCATATGGACCCCGCCACACGTCAGGCCCTCATCGAGTGTGCGCCGATGGTTACGTCCGTCAGCGGCGAGCGGATTGCCGAGGAGATGCGCCGCATGCTGCGTCTGCCACGTAGGGCCCTGGCGATGGATCTCTTACGTCAAACGGGGCTCTTGGCCGTTCTACTGCCAGAGGCTGCCGTTTGGGATGCACCGCACGGCGATCAGCACTGGACGGTTACGCGGTGCATACTCGATGCCCTGGCCGAGCCTAACTTTCCGGTGGCCCTTGCGGCCATGTTACGTGATCTTGTCGTAGTTGGCTCAGACCAGTCGGCCTCGACAGCACCAACACGGGCGATACACGACATCGGCCGGCGCTGGCGACTGGCCAACGACGAGATCCAAGAGGCTCAGTGGCTGATACACAACGAGACCATCGCTCGCCAGGCACAGGAGCTGCCTTGGCCGACCGTTCAGCGGTTGCTCATCCAGCCTCACGCAGACCACCTCGTGGACCTGGCCGACGCGATCGCCCGCGTCCTTCACCCCGCAAAAATGTCGGGGGTAGCGTTCTGTCGCGATTGGCGGCAGCGGCCTCCCGAGGTGTTGAACCCTACGCCATGGCTGACCGGTGATGACCTGATTGCGCATGGTCTGCCCCCCGGCCCAGCGTTTCATTCGCTGCTGACGGCGGTGCGTGATGCCCAGTTGTTGGGCCAGATTCACAATCGGGACCAGGCGCTGCAGCTCGTCGATCAACTGGCAGCAACTCCCCCGCTCGACGGTCCCAAGTCAGATCGGCTCGGAGGAAATGAGCGTGTGTAACCCGATTGCCATGCCGTATCGTCCACTCGGTCAGACTGGGATCCAGGTGTCTGCCCTATCGTTTGGGGCCGGTCCCATTTCCACGCTCATGGTGGGGGACGATGCCGATCGTCAACTGGCTGTCGTGTCCCATGCGCTCCGGGTCGGGATCAATTGGTTCGACACAGCCGCAACCTATGCGGCCGGTCAATCCGAACGCAGCTTGGGCCGCGCACTGGCGGAATTATCCCAGACCGGTCATTTAGTGGGAGCGGTACACCCAGTCCATGTGGCGACCAAGGTTCGACTGAGCCCGGAGGATCTGGGGGACATCCGTGTTGCCGTGCGTCGTTCGTTTACGGCCAGCTTGGCACGATTGCAATTGCCGCGAGTGACCCTGTTGCAATTGCATAATTCCATCACAAACCAACGGGGTGACGAGCCGACCTCGATCACGCCTACTGATGTGTTGGGGAAAAATGGAGTGCTCACCGCTTTTCGTGAACTGCAGAGTGAGGGGCTTGCGATGCACTTGGGTTTGACAGGAATTGGGCATCCCGACGCATTGCAGATGGTCATCCGTTCGGGCTCGTTTGCGACCATCCAGGTTCCCTACCATCTACTCAATCCCAGCGCAGGGCTACCGATGCCAGCGGATTTCGGCGAAACCCATTTTGGCAACATCATCCGTCATTGTGCCGAACAAGGTATGGGAGTTCTGGCGATCCGAGTGCTGGCGGGGGGCGCTCTGGCCGGCCATGAACCCAGTCCCCATACCTACAAGACTCCGTTCTTTCCACTTGACCTCTACTTACGGGATCAGCAACGAGCGGATCGGCTGCGAGCCCGCCTCGGGCCCGGTCGTTCACTTTCAGCCGAAGCCATTCGCTTTGTCATGCAACATCCCGATATTCATTCGGCGTTGATTGGATTTGGCGAGGTTCAACAGATCGATGCGGCCCTGTCGGCCATCGCGGATCCCTCCCCCGCATTGACCTGGGATCTTGTACGTTCCCTTTATGAAGCGACCGACGGAGCCCCGAGTCATGAAACCGCATGACGATCAAAATCCAACGGCCGGGATCCAGCGCAGCATGGTGCTGGGCTGCGCCTTGCTCGCGTGGCTTTGCTCAGGCATCTTGCTGGCCGTCCCGCCGTTGGCAGCCCGCGCGGCCGTAGCCTCCATGGGAGTTGAGGACGAGGCGTCCCGCGGTCGTTGGTTCTCGTGGTATGTTTGCGCGTTTCTGTTGGGGGCAGCGGCAGGCGGCTTGGGGCTGGGGTGGTTGGGGGATCGTGTCGGCCGCGCCAAGGCGCTCGGCTGGAGCGTGCTGACCTACTCGCTGCTGGCCGGCTTAGCCTATTTTGTGCGCACGCCTGAGCAACTGCTGGTGTTATGGTTTCTAGCCAGTACGGGCGTGGGAGGCGTGTGGCCTAATGGCGTATCGCTGGCCGCCGAGGCGCTGCCGGGCGTATCGCGCCCCTTGGTTGCTGGCCTATTCGGCGCGGCGGCCAATTTGGGCCTGATGTTGCTGGCCCTTCTGGTGGTTTGGTATCCCATTTCAGCCGATCATTGGCGTTGGGTCATGCTTGTGTCGGCCGCGCCGGCTGTCTTGGGCGTCTTCATTCTGATGGTTGTGCCGGAGTCCCACGGTTGGCGGCTGCACCAACAGCGCGCCCAACAGGCGCGGGCCAACGCAGGCGCAAGTGCAAGCGGAGCCTCCACCAGCGTTATCCACGAGGTGTTTCGCCCCCCACTATTGCGATACACGTTGATCGGCATCGTCTTGGGGACTATCCCTTTAATGGGAAATTGGGGCGCCTCCAATTGGCTGGTCCCCTGGGCCAATCAAGTGCAGGATCAAGCGGAACTCAGCGCGCTGAGCGGGTGGACGCAATGGATGAAATCCGCTGGCGGAGTGGTCGGAAGTCTACTGGGGGGATGGGTCGCCAGTCTATGCGGGCGCCGCACCGCGTATTGTCTCATGAGCGCCGCGGCATTGACGGTTTCGTTCCACATTTTTCACTCGCTGTCACCACGCGACGAATCCTTTTTGACGTGGGTATTCCTGCAGGGTTTCTTTGGCACCATTTTTTTTGGCTGGCTCCCCCTGTACTTGCCGGAGCTCTTCCCAACCCATGTGAGAGCCACAGGGACTGGAGTGGCTTTTAACTGGGGCCGAATCCTCACGGCCTGTGGGGTCCTGGGTGGCGGCCAACTCATGCAACACTTCGATGGCGATTACGCGCGGGTGGGACAGATCACCTGCCTGGTTTACGCGCTGGGTATCTTCCTAGTCTGGCTGGCTCCCGATACGTCTCAAGTGCGCATCGACGCATGAGACCCCCGTTGGAGACTTGGACGCCGTGCTGCGAGGCAGAGCCGGGGAACGATCACGTGTCCTTAGCTCGGCGCAGCAGTTCGGCCTCGGGGAGCGCGCGATAATAGGGATCGAGTGGATAACAGCCCGACACCAAGCCGTTGCGCGGCGCCGTCGTACAGTCACTAAAAGTACGACAGACCAACTTTCGTTGCCAGGGCCGACCGTGAATCAAATCGGCTGGCAGCGTGGGATACGACAGGACCATCCGTCCCAAACCAACGCTGTCGATCCAACCCGCTCGAACGACCGCCTGCGCAACGTGTGGCAGATACTCCTGCAAATACGTGTACCCAGTGCCAATCATCGGCAGATCGGGGACTGCCTGTTTACAATCCCGCGCGGCGGTGATCTGTCGCGCTACGCCAACCAAAGGGTCTTCTGGCGGAAAATAACCATCGCTAGGAGGAAAGATGGCCGGACGTTGCAGGTGAGGATTGTAGTAGGGACTGCCGCACGACACATTGACTGCCACCACGCCTTCATCTCGCAGCGTACGCAACAAATCGATCGGTTCTGTGAGATCGATTCGCAGCGGATCCGCGCGGTCCACACCAAAACCAAACGAATACGGAAGGCACTTGGCGTAATCCATCGGTACGCCGTGTTCGGGCCCGGCGACAAACGGTGGTGTGTCAAAGACACTGAGCCGCACCCCGATCAGCAAATCGGGTACAACCTGGCGAATCGAGCGGATGATGGTGCGCAACAATCGTGTGCGCCCCGCGAGATCGCCGCCATACGGTCCGGGACGGACCTGCGCACTTAGGAACTCATGCAACAGATAACCGTGACACGCCTTGACGTCGACAAAGTCGAATCCCGCCTCGCGTGCCAACCGCGCCGCGCGGACGTAGTCCTCGATCAGCCCATCCAATTCGGCATCGGTCCACACATGGGCCGAAATTCCGGGCAACGTACCAATGCCAAATTTTGGGTCGAGCAACGGGTGGTGGTAGGCAATCCGTGGCTCCAAGCGGTGATCATGAGGGCGGCAAAATCGGCCGGAGTGGGTCAACTGCAGTCCGATACACAGATCGTCCGTGGTGCCATGGCAAGCACGATGCGCGTCGACGAGCGTTCGACGCAGGCCTACGAAGTGATCGATATGGTCCGCGATTGCCATGAGCTGCCGCGGGTTGGCGCGGCCGTCCGCCCGCACGGCCGCTGCTTCGCCCCCCCAGATCAACTTGGCACCCGACTCGCCGAATCGCTGCCAACGCCGCCGGGTCCGATCTGATGGCGAACCGTCCGGCTGCCCATCCCAGCCCTCCATGGGGTGAATGCACCAGCGGTTGCCGACGGGACGCCCCGCTAACAAGAAGGGCTGGTGCAACGGTGAGGCAGTGCCAACTGCTGGTCTGTCGTCCACAGGAATCCGCCAGCCGAGCTGCGCCCAGTGGTCGCGCAAGGCGCCGGCACTTTCGAGGCGGCCGATCTTGGGATAGTGCGTGGCCATCGGGGGTTTTATATATCCGAGGTCCCGCACGATTACTACCCCCTTAATGACAGCCCCGACGGATTGGCCCATGGCTCGCCCAATCAGCCGCGCACCTCGCCCAGTTCGCCTATTTTCTCGATCGAGCGGCGTCATTCGCTGTGGCGATGGTCTCGTGGTTCTGATAGACTCCGCCCCCGCGCCCACGGGTCGGCACGTCTTATCCATGGCAGTTTGGATTTTGCGAACTAATCCCATGAACATTAGTGGTCACGATACGCACGAGTTTCGCGGAGTGCCGGGTGTCCGGCGGGCGGTCGTACCGCGTCGAAAATTTTCCTGTTGTTTCGTCTATGGGACGGCGCTGGCGGTTCTCGGATTGGCAAGCAACACCGCTTGGGCCGGGAAACCAAAGAAGGCAGACGGTACCCGGCCGGTGCGAAAGGCGACTGCGGAGGCGTTGACGTCGGACCCAGTCGAGCACGAGCACCGTTTGTTGGAGTCACATGGGCCATGGCTGATCTATGCCGCATCTTTTGCCGGGGATGGTGCCGAGCACGATGCCCAGATGCTGTCGCAAGAATTGCGCCAACAGCATAAGCTGGCCGCATACATCTACCAGGAGACGTTCGACTTTCGCCAGCCCGTGCGTGGCAAAGGGGTGGACCCACTTGGAAACCCGCTGCAGATGCGGTACCGCCAAAGCGGCGCCTTTGCGGAGTATGCGGTGTTGATTGGCGACTTTTCATCGGTCGACGACCCGAAGGCACAGAAGGTCTTGAAGAAGGTCAAGTTCCTGCAACCGGCAGCCCTGCAACCGGAAAAGTCGGCGGGCAAAACGCAGCGATTTGCGGGATTACGCGCGTTGCAGAGGCGGCTGAGCACTGATGCTCAGAAGCGGAAAAAGGGTCCGATGGGGCAGGCTTTCATCACACGAAATCCATTGCTGCCTGCTGAATACTTCGTTCCGCAGGGGGTCGATCAATGGGTTATGGAAATGAACGAGAAGAGAAAGTACAGCCTGATGGACTGCGGCAAGAAATACTCGGTCCGCGTGGCAACGTTCCGCGGCAATGTCGTCTTGGATCAACGCGAAGTCGAGGCACTGGAGAACGGCAAGGAGATGAACTCCAAATTGGCCCA
>SXHS01000042.1 GCA_005773145.1 Planctomycetaceae bacterium
ATCAGAAAAAACTCAGGGACTAGGATTCGAACCTAGACTGACGGAACCAAAATCCGTAGTGCTACCGTTACACCATCCCCGAATGCCATCTGGCCCCGAATACGATTTGGACAGCCCGTGCACGCAAACCGAAGTGTCGGCCGTCCACATGCTTTCCCCATTATGTCGGATTTCTCAGTCCGTTGACAACGGCGAATGACAATTGTTCTAATTCGATCGCCAAATCAACGGAGGCCTGCCGAATTCGGGGGGGTACGGTAATCCGCACGGCCGCGAAATTCAGAATGCCTTCGATACCAGCTGAAACCATTTGCTCGGCCACGTCCTGAGCGGATTCGGCAGGGACCGCGATGATCCCGAGCCGGATGTCATGCTGTTTGACGAGCTTGGGCAAGTCCCGCGGATCATGTACGGCCACCCCGGCCACCATACGTCCGATTTTGCGGGCATCCGCATCGAAGACGGCTACCACTTGAAATCGCTGTAGGCCAAAGCCCTTGTAGCCTAACAGCGCTCGCCCCAGATTGCCCAGGCCAACCAGAGCGACTGGCCAATCGCGATCCGTCCCCATGATCCGCTTGATCTGGGCGTGCAATTCTTGACATCGGTAGCCGATGCCCGGGTACCCGAATTGGCCGAAATAGGCCAAGTCCTTACGGACTTGCGCATCACTAAAGCCGAGCCGCTGGCCAAGGTCGGTGGAACTGACGGTGGTTTGATCGTTGCGAATCAGGTGCTGCAGCTCGCGCAAATACAAGCTCAATCGGCTCACCACGGCCTTGGGGGGCGGGCCGGTGGGCAGTTCGGTAGCTCGCGACGTCCGTTTCCGCTGTGACCCGGCCATGCGTCTGGTTCCGCTGGAGCTCATAGGGCTCATGATTCGAGGCTTTGGGGGCAATGAGGCGGCGTTGGGCGCGACTTTAGGCCCGTGCCTGGGCCTGCTTCAGACGCCGCAACTACGCCCCGCCTAATCTAACCGACCTGCCCATTATATCCATTCAATCTAGTCACTGCATTCTTTTCAATTCAAGCATCTCTTCCATTTTGACGATGAAGGTCGACACACAGGAAGGGCGACGTGTGCGAAATGGATCGTCCGCCGTGACGGTTGCTACTGATCATAACGTCTGTAGCGGTGGCCGGGAACGGCCTAGCGCACGGTGCCCTGACTGGCCGAAATGTAACTACATCGGGGACCTTGCGGCCCCAACCTACCGACCTGCGACGGAACGTCGCGAACCCTCCGCCCCCACCTACCCATGCCCAGCCAAGGACGATTGCCTGCCCAAGGAAGGCCCACCAAGGAGATGCAAGATATGAAGGCCCGACTGGTGTTGCCCTTCGTAACGATGCTTGCTTTAGGGATGATGGCAGATATGGCCAACGCCTGTTATTGCGGCGTGGCCCGATTTCCATTATTTCGCCGTTGCCAGCCGATTTGCTACAGCTGCTGCACGCCTTGTAGCTGCCACACGGTCATGAAGACCGTTTCCGAAGTGGTGTATGAGCCGCAGCAGTGTACCACCTATCGCACGGTCTATTCGACGGTGATGGAGCAGCGTACGATCGATTGTGTGCGTCATGTTTGTGAGACCCAATGGCGTCAGCAGGCGTACACGGTGAATCGTCGCGTCTACGAGACGCATTGTCGCACGGTCCCCTACACGGTGAACCGGCCGGTCTGGGAGACTCGCTGCAAGCAGGTCCCCTACACGGTGATGCGTACCCACTGGGAGACTCGCAGCCGGCAGATCCCCTACACGGTGTATCGCACGGTGTGGGAGAACAAGACCCGCGAGATTCCCTATACGGTGCATCGCACGGTGTGGGAGAACAAGACCCGTGAGATTCCCTACACGGTGCATCGCACGGTGTGGGAGAACAAGACCCGTGAGATTCCCTACACGGTGCATCGCACGGTTTGGGAAAACAAGACGCGTGAGATTCCCTACACGGTTAATCAGGTTCATTGGGAAACCAAGACCCGTCAGATTCCCTACACGGTCTGCCGCACCGTGCGTGAAACCCATACCAAGCAGGTGCCGTACACGGTCTGCAAGCCCGTCTACGAAACGCATGAGCGAGTTTGCCACTACACGGTGCGTAAGCCGGTTCATTACACCAAGATGATCCGGGTGTGCTCCGGGCATTGGGATACCTGCGTGGAGGAGAGGCCGGGGCCTGTCGTGCGGAAGTGCGTCCAGGACCCAGGCAGTTGGGTCTGGGATCCGTGCTGCTGCCGTTGCGTTTATTGCCCGGGTGCGTGCCACGTGGTCGAATGCCAATGCCCGCCGATTCGCTGCTGCCGCAAGGTATGGGTCCCGGAGGTTCACGAGCGTGCGGTCAATTGCGTGCGGTACGAGTGCCAGACATGCAGCAAGACGGTCCCCTACACGGTTTGCCGAATGGTTCGCGAGACGCATGTGCGAAATTGCAGCTACGACGTCTGCCGTGTGGTGCCCGAACAACGGGTCAAGACCTGCTGCTACCGGGTCTGCCATGTGGTGCCCGAGACTCGGGTGCGCACGGAGTGCTACAAGGTCTGCCATGTGGTACCGGAGACTCGGATTCGCACCTGCTGCTATAAGGTGGCTCATTGCGTACCCGAACAGCGTGTCCGCACATGTTGCTACCGGGTGTGCCATGTCGTGCCGGAGACCCGTGTCCGTACCTGCTGCTACAAGGTGGCCCATTGCGTGCCCGAGCAGCGTGTCCGCACATGTTGCTACAAGGTTTGCCATCGGGTTCCCGAGACGCATGTTCGCACGTGCACCTATCGCGTGTGCCGCATGGTGTGTGAGACCCATACGCGACAGGTTCCGTATTCGGTATGCCGCTTGGTCCCTCAGACCTGTGTGCGCAACATCCCCTACACGGTGACCCGAACGGTGCATTGCCCGCGCACGATCTGCGTCCCCCGCTGTGTGGCTCGAACGGTCCCATGCACGGTAACTCGCTGTGTGCCACGGACGGTTTGCCGTCAAGTTCCTGTGACGGTCTGCTGCCCGGTGCCATGCTGCTGTGATCCGTGCGGTTCGGCTTGCACCTCGGATGGATGCACGGATGTCTCCGGTGGTGTTGACATGCCGGCAACCGGCAATCATTGCCCCGGTGGCTGCGGGGCCTAGTTGAAACGCTGTCCGGCGGGCGATCGAGGAGTGCCCCTCCCATCGATCGCCCGCCAGCGGCCTGGGCTGTGCTCTTTTTGCCCATGCCCGCCGATACCACCAATTCTATTTGGGTCTGGTCCTCGCCGCTGACGTGCGGCTTGGGATTCAGGCCCTTTTTTTGGTCCGACAAAGTATTCCATCGCCGCGCTCGTGGCGTGTGCCGAAGATGCGGGATTCGAACGCCGCTCGGCATCGCGAATCCTTGACGTGATCCCGCAAGATTGCTACGATCGTCGGCACATAAAGATCGTCGCCATACTCTGGTCACCGGCTGGCAACCATCCGTGCGTTGCAGTGGGCGTGTTTCAAGAACCGCTCAGCCGGGGCCATTCACGAGATAGCACCACAAATCAGGAAGGGCAGATAGCATGGCCAAGAAAGCCAATAAATCGGCAAGTCGGGATCTATTTTATTTTGGCAAGACGCGAACCGACGGCGACGGAACCCAAAAGGAACTCCTGGGGGGTAAGGGAGCCAATCTGGCCGAAATGACGGGCATGGGGTTGCCCGTTCCACCGGGCTTCACGATAACGACCGAGGTTTGCCAGCGTTACTACGACGAGGGGCGGAAGACGCCCAGCGGCCTGATGGATCAGATCCATGTCTGCGTCAAGTTGTTGGAAAAGGAGCTGGCCAAGGCATTTGGCGATCATCGCAATCCATTGCTCGTCTCCGTTCGTTCCGGTGCCGCCGCTTCGATGCCGGGGATGATGAACACCATCCTCAATTTGGGGCTTACCGACCAGTCCGTCGTCGGCCTGGCGAATGCCACGGGCAACGAACGTTTTGCGTACGACGCCTATCGGCGTTTGATCAACATGTTTGGCGATGTTGTGATGGGAATCGACCACGAGCACTTTGAAGAGGCATTTTCCCAAATCAAACGCAAGTACAAGGTTCAACTGGATACCGACGTCCCAGCCAAGGGGCTGATCGAGTTGTGTGACAGCTACAAACAGGTTTATCGCAAGTTCACGCAACAGGCGTTCCCGCAAGACCCCTATCGTCAGCTGGAATTGTCCGTCTGCGCGGTCTTCGCCAGCTGGATGACGCCGCGCGCCGTACGTTATCGCGAGGTGGAGAACATCCGGGGCCTCAAGGGGACGGCAGTCAATATTCAGTCGATGGTTTATGGGAATATGGGAGATGACAGCGGCACCGGAGTCGCGTTCACGCGTAACCCGTCCACCGGCGAAAACAAATTTTACGGCGAGTTCTTGATTAACGCCCAAGGGGAGGATGTGGTCGCGGGAATTCGCACCCCCTTGCCCGTGGATCAGATGCCCAAGTGGAATCCCGGCGTTCACCGACAATTGCTGGAGATCAAGAACACGCTGGAAGCCCACTATCGAGAAATGCAGGACATTGAATTCACCATCGAGCGGGGCACTTTGTTCATGCTGCAGACCCGCACGGGAAAACGGACGGGTAGCGCGGCGGTCAAGATTGCCTGCGATTTGGTCCGCGAGAAGTTGATTGATGAGAAGTTGGCCCTCCTGCGCATTCCCGCCGGAGACCTGACGCAATTGTTGCTCCCCAGCTTTACGTCACAGGCCAAGAACAAGGCCGAGTTGTTGACGCGCGGACTCCCTGCCTCCCCAGGCGCGTCGGTAGGTACGCTGGCATTTACGGCCGAGGAAGCCGTCGCGCGGACTCGGGACGGTGAAGCCGTTTTGCTCGTTCGCAAGGAAACCAGCCCAGAGGACATCGATGGCATGCACAGCGCAGCCGGGATTCTCACTAGTACGGGAGGGATGACTAGCCACGCGGCCGTGGTCGCTCGTGGTTGGGGCCGTTGCTGCGTCGCTGGGGCCGGCGAAATCATGATCGACGAAAAAGCACGCAAGCTTGTCGTCAAGGGAAAGACCTTCACACACAAGGATACCTTGTCCATCGACGGCGCTACGGGAGAAGTCATGGCCGGCATCGTGGCTAAGACGGAACCCAAGATGTCGGCTGAGTTTTTGCAAGTGATGAAGTGGTCCGACAAGTATCGGCGCATGAAGGTGCGGACCAATGCAGACACCCCGGAAGACGCAGCACGCGCCAGAGACTTTGGTGCCGAGGGGATTGGTCTTTGCCGCACCGAGCACATGTTCTTCCAGGAGGATCGCATTGCGGCCATGCGCGAAATGATTCTGGCCGAGACCGTGGAACACCGCAAGCAGGCCCTCGCCAAGTTGCTCCCCTTTCAACGCCGCGACTTTGAGGGCATTTTCAAGCGCATGTCCGGGCTCCCCGTCACCATCCGCTTGTTGGATCCCCCCCTGCATGAGTTCCTGCCACACGATGCCAAAAGCCAAAAAGAATTGGCGCAGAGCCTCGGCGTCACGCCGGCCAAAATCGCTGCCCGGGTGCAGCAGTTGCACGAACAAAACCCCATGCTTGGGCACCGCGGCTGCCGCTTGAGTGTTACCTACCCGGAAATCCTCGAGATGCAGGTTACGGCGATTGTCCAGGCAGCCATCGCCTGCAAGGCAAAGAAAATCGACGCGCGGCCGGAAATCATGATTCCCCTCGTGGGAACCGCCAGCGAACTGGCTCAACTACGTGAGCTGACCTCGCAAACCATGGATCAGGTCGTGACGGCCAAGAAGTTCACGGGCAAGCTCGATATTCTGATTGGCACGATGATCGAGGTACCTCGCGCGGCCTTGACCGCCGCGCAAGTCGCGGAGCATGCCGATTTCTTTAGTTTTGGTACCAACGACTTGACCCAATTGACATTCGGATTTAGCCGAGACGATGTCAACTCGTTTCTGCCCGACTACCTGTCCAAGGAAATTTTGCCGCAGGATCCGTTTCAATCTCTGGACACGGCCGGTGTTGGTCAGCTCGTCGAGATGGCTGTACGCGGTGGGCGAATTGCCAAGGCCCATCTCAAATGCGGGATCTGCGGTGAACACGGCGGAGATCCGGCTTCGATCCAGTTCTGTGAGAAGGCGGGCCTGGACTACGTCAGCTGTTCCCCCTTCCGCGTACCCATCGCCCGCTTGGCAGCTGCGCAAGCGGCGCTCCGCGGGGCGAAGCACTAGTTTCGAAGGAATGCTGGACTCATCAGGCGACGCGCCGGTTTCGTTGACGGCTCGGCGTTGCTGGGGCCTCGTCTTCTTCGGTACCCATGACCAGGCGCACAATAGCGCCGCGCGGGGTCTTGCGTTCCTGGATGTAGCCACGTGTTCCCGTCAGAAAGAACTCGCGAAAGGCCGCGGCGGGTCCCGACGAAAATCGAAGCTGGAGTTCCTCCAAGACCTCGCTCCAACGCAGGCCGCTGCGATAGATGAGCCGGTAGGCTGCCTTGAGTTGTAGCATATCCTGTCGGCTATAGCCGCTACGGCGCAGGCCAATTGTATTCAGGCCAACAATTTGTGCCCCCATGCCATCGACGGTCACAAAGGGTGGGACGTCCTGCGTGATACACGCCGTCCCCCCGACAATGGCGTTGCGTCCCACCCGGCAGTGCTGATGAATGCCCGCGCCGCCCCCCACATAGGCCCGGTCTTGGACGATCACATGGCCACCCAGCATGACGTTGTTGACCAGAATGGTGTGATCGCCGACCACACAGTCATGCGCGACATGTGCGTTGACCATCAGGTAGTTGTGATCCCCCAATACGGTCTGTCGTCCCGCGTCCATCGCCGCATGAATGGTCACACGCTCCCGTAGGCAATTATGACTGCCCATGACCACGCCCCCCCCCGCGCCGGCGTGAAGGTGCTGGGCCGGCTCCCCAAGCGCGCTTCCTGCCCCCACAATATTGTCCGTCCCCATGTGGACTTGGCCACGAATCACCACATGGCTGCCGATCTGGGTGCGGTCGCCAATGACCGCGGCGGCATCCACGAGGCTGTAGGGGCCAACCGAGACATCGAGGCCGAGCTGGGCCCCGGGATGAATGATCGCAGTGGGGTGGATTCGCGTCACGATTGAGGTATCCGTTTGGGCGAGGCGGACCGTCCGGCGTTATCGCCTGACGTCCACGGTTGCTAACACGTTGCCTATACCTGGGGCCTGGGCCAATTTCTCCGTCCGGGCTCGAACCGCCCCGTCCGCGACTTGGGGTGGCGATTTGTGGCCCCTGACGGCTGTTATCGGGTGGTGCGATTTATTGGGATGAGCCGAATCTCCGAGATCTGCCCGATCTGCCCGGTTTGCCGGAGTTACCAAGCTGAGCGACCGCTTGGGCATCGATCCGCGGCTCCGCCCCCCTGCTCGGAGAACGCCGCGACTGGTACGTTAGGTACGGTGGCACCGCGCGCCCGCGCGACATCTGTTTTCGGCGCATTCGGCTGGCAGCGGATTGGAGCCCTAGGGCAGCGTGCTTGCGGTGCCAGCACCGCGATCGTCCGAGCGCAACAAGCGCTCAACTGCGGTCGTTCTGCTAGTCGAGCATTGATTTCCCCCGAGGACGCACACTTATGTCGGAAGTTGACACGTTGTTTGCCCAGGCGGAGGCCTTAAAGGATCAGGGGCGTCTGGATGAGGCCGCTCAGGCCTATGAACAAGTCTTGCTGACGGATTCCACCCATGTGTTGTCGTGCCTGTCGTTGGCCGTCGTCTATGGCCGCCTGGGGCGTCATGACGAGGCGGTTGAGCGTGCGCGGCGCGCTTGCGACCTGGAGCCGACCGACCCGTTCAATTTTACCGCCTTGAGCGTCACCTACCAGCGTGCTTGGCAGGGGACTCAACACCAGCCCTACATCCAGTTGGCCGAAGCGGCCATGGCTCAGGCACACGCCCTACAGGGCCGGCACTGACGTGCCAACGATTGGAGTGCCAGCGTTGGGCGAGCGCCGTCGCGACGATTCTCGGCTGTCGAAGGCTATTCGAGGCGTCAAGCTGATTTCGGCTTGGCCTGCGGCCCGCTGGCGAAGCCAGCGGCTTCCAGAGTGCTGCTGGGAATTGAATCCACGAATTTCACCGCGTCGATTTTCTCGTAGGGGAGAACCACTTTCCGTCCACCGACCGCGTCTGGGGCGCGCCGCTCAAGGATGACCAAATCGTTCGAGCTCAAATAGCTGACAAAGGCGATCTGGTCGCCAAAGGTAGTGACCACAACGCCACTACGTGGGACACCTTGGGGCCAGTTCTGAAAAAACTGACGCCAAATCGTGCTGACATCCATGCGTGCTTGCCTCTAGTTGTTCGAGCGAGGGTCAACACCCCGATCGCTGACCCGCAAGTTTAGTTCTTGTTGCAGCTTTTCCAACCGCAATCGTTCCAGTGGGTTGACACTATTGGCCGTGAAGCCTTTATCCATGGCCTGGTCCATGGCACGGGTCGCATTTTCCTTATCGCCGAGGGCTTGGTAAGCCAGGGCCAGGTGAAAATAGAGGCCAGGCGCATCGGCGCCATAATCCATGAGTTTCAGCAACACATCGCGGGCCTTTTCGGGTCGTTGCTGGCCCAAATAGACCATGGCCCGGGTGTCCAACAAATCTTCCATCGGCCCAAGAATTTCAATACTCTTTTCGACCAGTTGGCTGGCCTCATCCACTTGGCCTTTCAGGGCGAGCAGGTAGGCCAGAGTGTTGGCCGCGACGCCATAGTTAAAATCGGTCGACTGGCTCGACAAACGATCCAACGCTTCGCGATAGTGTTTTTCCAGCTGGTCCACCTCCCCCTTCAATTCCAGCCATTGATTCGTGAGCCCGGCCAGCCGAGGAGCCCGATCGGGCACTTCGGCCAATCGTTGCAGCCACGCATCCACTTGAGGGTAGGCCGCGGGATTCGGTGGGGTCTGTTTACTGACAGCAGAGACACCGATTTGCGCGGCTGCATCGAGAACATTGGGGTCATCCTTGGATTCGGCAACCGCTTGTTCGCAGATGCGAATGGCCTCCGTGGCGTTGTCCTTACCCCCGGTCCTCGCCAGATAGGCGGCCAGTTCCAATCGTCCGGCAATGTCGCTTTTCGCGACCATTTCCAGAATCTTACGCGCGCCGTTGTGCAGGGATGCATCGTATTGCGCCAATTTTTCTGTGAATCGCGCCACCGTCATGATGTATTTGCGATCCTTCGACTTGGTGGCTTCGGCAAACATGAGCTTCAACATGTTCTTGACTTCCGTGCCCGCCCCCTTGCGGATCAACCATTCCGCTTGACGTTCTTGGTAGGCGTCGGATTTTGGAGCCAATCTCGAAAGTCGATCGAGCGAGCCCTGGGCCTGATCAAGTCGAGCGCGCTTCATTTGCCAGTCGATCCACAAAACCAACAAGCGGGCATCTTCGTTGCGTTTGGCAATCAGGTCGAGCATGACCGACTCACATTCGGGCCATTTGTTGCTAGCCTCATATAGTTTGGCCAGGTTCAACTGCTCGTCGGCAATCAGTGGTCGACGGTTTTGAATGGACACCAAGCGGTCAATGGCCATTTGCCGGGTTTCTGCGGCGCCTTCCAGGCACAGTCCTGAATAGACAACAGAATCCGCGGGCTGCATTTCGTCTGCTTTGGCCGCATTGGCATCCAACAACGCAAGAGCGGCCTTGAAGTCCTGGTACCGCCGGGTCGACGCCAGCACGAGCGCCTTGGACCGCCGGGCCCACGCCTGATTATCTCCCGCATTCTCGCTAGAACTCTCATGATCAGCGATCAACCGATCCAGGTAGGGCAGTGCATTGGCCCCCTGGTTCAGCTTGAGCAGATAGGCGGCGACGGCCCGCAGCACACGAGGAGAATCCGGCTCCTGGTTTTCGGCCATCGAAAAAAATCGCATCGTCTGAGGCCGATCGTTCATCAGCTCATAACAGGCCGCAATGACAAGCGGCGCATCCCGCTCGACGAGTTGCAGCTGAGCCTCTCGCGTCGCGGCGATCGCGGCGGAGATGTCGGACTTTGCGACAAGCACTTGCACAAGCGTCAGCCAGGTGCCGGAATCCTGCGGGGCCTGTTTTAGCGCCAACCGAACCGCCTTTTCGGCCTCGTCAAATTTCTGGCCGCTGGCCAGGAGTTTTCCGATGAGCAACCACTGGTTCGCAGTCGTCGCCGGATCCTCAACTATCTCCAGTTGGATATCTTCCCCGTTCAACAGTCGAAAGACTTGCACCAGCTGTCGTTCGGCGGGTAATCGCTGGGACTCTGGGATCTGAGCGAGGGCCTTGCCGGCATCGTCGAATCGTTGCAGATCCACTAACAGCGAAAAAAGGCTGCGAGCGGTCATCACGTCCCCCGGATTGAGTTCAAGACTCCGCTGCAAGGCCTCAATGGCGCCCAGCTGATCACGCTGCGCCATCAAGAGATGGGCCCACGTCCGCGCGGCCTCGCCCCAGTTTGGCCGGGCCTCTTGCGCGGCGGCGACCCATTCGCGAACCTGCGGCATCGATGAACCATCCGCCGTGCCAAGGGA
>SXHS01000311.1 GCA_005773145.1 Planctomycetaceae bacterium
ACTCCCGATGGTTTCTGTAAAGCCTGATGCCGAATCGCCCCCCAATCGCCCTTTTGCGCTGCTTGTAGTTGAGCATTTTCGCGAGCGCTTGGCCACGCCCTTGCTTCGTGACGACTGCGATCGCATTTTGCGTACCTGCGGCCTCGTACTCGACCGGGCCCGCCGCCTGGACGCAATCCCTCTGTTCCGCTGGTTACACGGATTTGCCGCGCTTCGCACTCGTTCGACCTCACAAGCCGCTTGGTCGGGTTGGCTCAAGCTGGCTGCTATGTGCTGCGGCATTGCAGCGATCGTGACCGCCGGACTCTGGATGCAGGTCCCTCTCAATATCCGGGCTGCCGGACAACTGCGACCGCGCGAGGAACGCGTGGTATTCGCGCCGTGGGACGGTATCACGGCCCATTTGTCGGTCGATCACGGCCAATCCGTGAAGGCCAATGATATCCTGATGGAGTTGCGGAGCTCAGCACTCGACAGCGAATTAGAGAGACTCACCGGCGAATGGAGAAGTGCGCAACAACGCTGGGCCGCCGTACAAGCCGCGCGAACGCTGGAGCGCAACTCGGCGCGGCGTGAGGAGTCCGCGCCCTTATCGTACGCCGGACAAGAAGAAGAGCTCAAACAACAAATGGCCAGCCTGGAGTCTCAGCTGGGGGTGGTTCGATCTCAATTGGCACAGGCGCAGATCAAGAGCCCCATCGACGGCCAGGTGATGACCTGGGGCCTGTCGCAAATTCTGACGTCGCGTCCCGTCGCCCGTGGGCAAGCACTTATGACAATTGGCCGACTCAACGGCGACTGGGTGCTCGAACTGCAGATCGAGGACCGCGATTTGGCGGCCGTGCAACGAGCGTGGGACGAACAGTCACAGTCGTTGGCGATTAGCTATCGATTACCCAATGACTTAAAAGTCCGCAGTGAGGGCCAACTGGAGGCACTCGCCATTGCCAGCGAGCAGCAGGACGGCCGGACTATCACCAAGGGAACGGCGTCGCTGGGGAAAGACTTACCGACCAACCTGCGGCCGGGAACGCCGGTCGAGGTGCAACTCCATTGTGGGGACAAACCCGCGGGTTACGTTTGGCTGCGAGGTGTGATTGATGCGATCCGCAACTGGTGGTGGTAAAGGAATGAACACTCTTTCGATCGTTCCGTCGCGAAACAAGGTTTCTATCGATGGCACCGCCCATGTGCCTGGGCGACGGTTTGTCGCCCGCCACAAACTGCGGATGCGGACGCTGATTTTCATGACGGGATGCTTGGCCTCCGGAGGGCTAACGCCACACACCATTCATGCCAAAACTCTGGCGGTTCGTTCCGTGATCTTACGGGCTTCTGAGGAGGTTCATCTGGCCGTAGCCGAACGCGGATTGTTGGCTGCGGTTCAGGCGCATGAAGGCCAACGAGTGCAACCGGGCGACTTGTTGGTTCAGGTGGACGATGCCGAGGCACGGTTGACGGAGTCTCGGGCACGCGTGGAGCAAGCCATTGCGAGCAAGGAGGCGACCAACGATGTGGCCGTGCGATTCGCAAAGAAATCCTGGGACGTTGCCAAAGCCGAACTTCAGCGTGCGATCGATTCCGTGAAAGAATACCCCAACAGTGTGTCCGCTACCGAACTGGACCAATTGCGATTGGTCGTGGAGAAGACCGCCCTGGAAATTGAGCAGGCCCAGCACCTGCGAGACTTGGCGAAAATGACCGAACAACTAAAGGAAGCGGAAGCCGCCCTGGCTGAGCGCGGGGTGCAACGACGTGCCGTTCGCGCGCCCATGACGGGCACTGTCGTGGAGGTCCGACGTCACGCGGGGGAGTGGGTCGAGCCGGGAGACGTGGTGGCACGCTTGGTCCGGATGGATCGCTTGCGGGCCGAGGGGTTTCTGGAAGCTGGCACCTGGACCGGCGACCTGACCGGAGCCCGTGCCACCATTACCATCGCCGGAGCGGATGCCGATGCACAGGTCCTACTGGGCCAGGTCACGTTTGTGAGCCCGGAGGTTGAACCTGTGAATAATCAGGTTCGCGTGTGGGTGGAGCTGGATAACGAGAAGCTACAACTGAATCCGGGGATGCGTGCCGAAATGACCATCGAAGCGGATGGAGGACCCGACGCAACCACGAAACCACAGCCATCCCCTTGAGGCGTGATTACAAAATCCACCATGCCGAAGACCTCGCCAAAAAGTCCGTGGGATGCAGCGCCCCGGGTTCGCCTGCGGCCCGATCTGCAATTCCAGGCCAGCCGCTCCGAATCCACTTCGGTCTGGACCATCAAGGACCCGATCGCCTTAACGTACCATCAGGTATCAGCCGAGGAGCATACGATACTGACCATGCTGGATGGTAAAACGACCTACCCCCAAATCCAGCAGCACTTTGAACGGGTTTTCGCACCGCAACGCCTGGTTCCGGCCCATCTGTTCCAGTTTCTCGCCGAGTTGCACGCCAAAGGCTTGGTGATTTCCGACGGACCGGGGCAGCCAGAGACGATGAGATCGCGGACCGATCATCGTCGTCGCCTTCAATGGCTACGTTGGTCCAACCCGTTGGTCTGGCGGTTTCCTGGAATTCATCCGGAACCCTATTTGACTTGGATGTACCGATGTTCTCGCTGGCTGTTTTCTCCCACTGTACGATACGGTTCCCTGTTGCTGATGCTCTTGGCAGTGTTCATGGTCGCCTTGCATGTCCGCCGTGTGCCGGATGCGTGGCCAAGCCTGTCAACGTTGTTGCAAACTGGAAACACTCCCTGGTTGGTGCTGACGATCATCACCATGAAATGTTTGCACGAACTGGGACACGCCTTGGCTTGCAAACATTTCGGCGGCGAGTGCCCTGAAATGGGAGTACAGCTGGTGTGTTTCATGCCGTGTCTCTACTGCAATGTCTCCGACGCAGCCATGTTTCCCAGCCAGTGGAAGCGTATGGCGGTCGCGGGCGCGGGTATCGTGGTCGAATTGGTGATTGCCGCCATGCTGGCGATCGTGTGGTGCCTGTCGGCTCCCGGCACTCTGCACTCCGTCTGCGAGTATGCCATGCTGGTCGGATCCGTCGGAACGGTTTTCGTAAATGGCAATGCCTTGTTGCGATACGATGGCTACTTCCTATTGGCCGATTGGTTCCAGGTACCCAACCTCTGGGAACGATCGCGGACCTTACTTAGCCGGGCGCTGGCCCAGCATTGCCTGGGGATACCGGCCGGAAACCCGCGTGACGAACCACGACGCTGGCGATGGGCCATGATGGCCTATGCCGTGTGTTCCATCACGTACAGCTGGCTTGTGATCGGATTCGCTCTGGCAATCATGCTGTACTGGCTGCAGGCGCTGCACTTGGAAGTTCTCGGCCGATGCCTGGCCATGCTGACGCTCCTCGGGATCGTGGCGCCTCCGTTACTCCGCGGCGCGCAGACCCTACAACATGCCAATCGGAGATCGGCTTGGTCGCCATGGCGAACGTTGCTATCGCTGATCTTGCTCGTTTTAGGCGCGGCCGGGGCTCTGTGGGTTCCCGTGCCGAGATCACTATTGGTGCCACTGATTGCCGAAGCTAGTCAGGTCCGGCATATTTTCGTTTCGTCCCCAGGTGTCTTGACACAGTCGATGCGGACAGGCCAGTCGGTGGCTGCCGAAGAGTCCATTGCCACACTGCGAAACGAATCGCTCCAACAGCGTGCCATGACACTACGCGCGGAACGTGAGCAATTGGCGCTTCATCTGGGGCATTTGGAGTTGGAAGCGGCCGACGCGGTCGAGAGACGTAGCCAGATTCCAACGATTCGCGAATCATTGCGAGAAACAGAGGCACGCCTGCGCGTGGCGGAGCAAGATCTCTCGGAATTGACCGTACGTGCGCCGGTCACCGGCACCGTCCTGCCGCCGCTGCCTAAGGATGCCGCCACACCCAACGCGGATGAAGAACAGCTGGCGGATCCCTTGCCGACCTGGGATCATGTGCCGTTGGACCCCGTCAACATGGGTGCCTTCTTCGATGCCGGCACCTGGCTCTGCTCGATCGGCAATCCACATCGACTGGAGGGCGTGCTTCTCATCCCGTCCGATCAGGTCGGCGAGGTGGAAGTCGGACAACTCGTACGCATGCAGTTTGATCAATTGACGGCCCAGACGATCGAGGGTCGAATCATCGAAATTGCCCGCGCGGAGTGGTCGATTGCTCCGTTGAATCGCAAGCCATTTGCTCCTAATCTCAATCTGCCCCATGTGTGGCCGAATCATGGCGGATCGACGCCAGAGTCGGTCGTGTATCGCGCGCGCGTTGCCTTCGATCAAATGCCACCCGTAGTACGCATGTACTCACGGGGCAAGGCCAAGATTGTAGTCGCCCCCGAAACGCTGTTCGCTCGCCTGCAACGCCTTGTAACAACCACCTTCAATCCATAAACGCATCTTGGTCATGCCCCATGCATCGGCACACTCCCTAGCAATCGGGATGCGTCCGCACTCATGCCGGTCGCCGCATAATTGTCAGTTGCGTGTGACTCACTCACGATGTTCGTTGCGCAAGAAATTTTTTGTTCCTCTGGCTCCCTCCCCCTTGCGGGGAGGGCTGGGGAGGGGGTTTCCGAGTGCGCGCCCAATGTCATCGACCTTCGTTGGATCGTTGCCCGGTTTTCGCGCTAAGTCACCTTGCTCTTTATCGCGGTACGTCTTGGGAATACAACCCCCTCCCCGCAAGGAGGGAGTCAGATCGGATGATGATATGCCATCAACGCACCGCAGGCGCGCAAAACTCGTGCTTCGCCTGGGAACCAACGGCCCATCAAAAAATCCGTCGCGACGTTGCCCTTCCGGGCGAAGTCCGGCGAGGTGCGAGCGTTAGGGCCGCACAAGCGAATAGCCGTGCCTGGGCGAACAGCTCCCCGGCCGGTAATGCCCCAAC
>SXHS01000312.1 GCA_005773145.1 Planctomycetaceae bacterium
AAACAAAGGGCCGGGCCGTTGGCCCTATCGGTTCCCGGATATCCTCTTACCCAGTCCGATGGACTGGGCTAGGCAAACAGCGGGGCTTTGCCCCTCATAGTCAATATCGGTGCGTCGTTGACAGTTCAATCGAATTGGACTCAACGAATTGGATAAGCCGCCCGTGGAAGCCGCACCCGGACCGTGGCACCAAAAGTGCGTGCTACGGATAAGGGCAGACACTAGGAGCGAGAGCAACCCCATTTTTACCGGGAAAAATGGGGTGTTCTCGTTCCCGAACTCCTGCCTCCTTTGAGTCATGGCGACATTTTTCGGTCGGCGCTCAAATCTCAAATCTCAAAGATGCAAAGGTCTGGGCAATAGCCGGAACTTGGGAGACTTGGACCGCGGGCTATGAGGCAGAGCCTAGGAATACGAGCCTCGCATTTTTCCCGGCAAGAAATCCTTCACGGCGTTCCCGCTGGGGCCCTAGTTGAGTCGAGCTTCCTCTCAGGAACGTCTCGGTGGTGAACTGGGACGGTCTTGCCGGTCTTGCCGATTTTCTCAAGTTTGAGGGTGAAGCGGACCGATCCTAGCCTCAGGAGTCGTTCGAGCGTGAGCTAGCACGGCGGTTTGTGGGGTTGCGGCCCTGCCCTGACTCAACGGGAGGCCTTGATTTCGGACCACGACGGCCAGACGTCCAACTTGACACTAGTGCTTATGCCATTTATAGTTGGGGAGAGTTTTTCGTCTGGTTTGGGGTGGCGCGGGGCGGTTTTCTGCTCCGGTAGCCAGGCTCGGAAATGAGGGCAACGCCGTGACCAAGAAAGAGATCGTGCGGACGATTTCCGACGAGATTGGGATGACCCAACTCAAGACGAAAGAAATCGTACAGAAGACGTTCGACGCGATTGTCGAAACGCTGGTGGAGGATGGACGGATCGAGTTGAGAAACTTTGGCGTTTTTGAGGTCAAGCAACGGGCGGCTCGCCGGGCTCGCAATCCCCGCACGGGGGATAAGGTTTCGGTACCGGCCAAGTACGTGGTGACGTTTAAGCCCGGGAAGGAAATGGAGGAGCGGGTTCGGCAACTGGCCCTGGAGAAGGCCGCTCGTGCGGCGGCCAGCGGCGGGGGTGCACACGCGAGTGTGCCATCGACGCCTGCGGCAACCGGGGCTCCGGCCGCGTCCGCAACTGCAAGAGGATCAAGGGCTTACGAAGGCAATTCCGACTAGGTGTGACATGATCGGATCGATGCAAGCTATCGATCCACATGCCTGGCAGGTGGCGACTCAGGGAGGAGTCATGGCGATGCGCCGTATATTGTTGGCAGCACTTTTGGCCGCGTGTGTCGTTAGCCAGTCCGGGTGCTTCCTGCCCATCTATTCGGGGGATCCGCAGCGGCGAGCCCGCCAATTGCTCTACACGTCGGAGAACATGCGGATGTTCTTGGACGAATGGGAGCGGATCTGGTTTCTGGATCAGCCCAGTCACATGTCGCCCTACCGAACCCACGGCGGGCTGCTATAGTCAGTCCAATGACTGGCGAGCCAATCGATGCGGTGGATCTATCGGTGCGACTGGGCCGCTTGACCCTGCGCAATCCGATCTTGGTCGCCTCGGGGACCTTCGGTTACGGCCGCGAAATGGCCGCGCTCGTGGAACTTCAGCGCTTAGGTGCGCTCATTCCTAAGACGGTCACCCGCCAGCCACGCGCGGGGAATGCGCCGTGGCGCACGGTCGAGACTTCGGCCGGCATGTTGAACGCCATCGGTCTGGACAATGACGGCGTCGATGCCTTTCTGGCGCATCATCTGCCTTACCTGGGCGGTTTGCCCTGTCCGACCATCGTGAGCATCGCCGGCGCGGGGGTGGAGGACTATGTCGCCTTGGCTCGACGTTTGGACGACGAGTCGGCCGTGGCCGCCTTGGAATTGAACATCTCCTGCCCGAATGTGGCCGGTGGAGTCGACTTTGGCACCGATCCCCGGATGTGTCACGACGTCGTGACGGCGGTACGCAACGCGACAGGCAAGCCGATCATCGCAAAGTTGACCCCCAATGTGACGCAGATCGCCTTGATGGCGAAGGCCGCCGCTGAGGGGGGCGCCGACGCCGTTTCGCTGATTAATACGGTGCTGGGCATGGCAGTCGATTGGCGTCACCGTCGGCCCCTGTTGGCAAATGTTGTGGGGGGACTCAGTGGTCCGGCCATCAAGCCGATCGCCTTGCGCTGTGTTTATCAGGTGGCGCAGGCAGTGACGATTCCGATCCTTGGCATTGGGGGGATCGCCACCATCGATGACGTGATGGAATTCCTGGTAGCCGGAGCCAGTGCTGTGCAGGTCGGCACGGCGAATTACTACTGCCCCAATGCGACCATGACGATTTTGGATCAATTGCCCGCCGCGCTGCGGACGTTGCAGGCGACTTGTGTCGCCAATGTCGTCGGCACCTTGGACACACGTGCTCACGGTGGCCCAAGTCACGGCGACAAACATTAGGCGAGCGATCGAGTCGAGGAGTTGGATCATGCGAGTGCTTTCTGGAATTCAGCCCACGGGGCGCTTCCATTGGGGAAATTACTTTGGCGCCATCCGTCAATACATTGACCTGCAAACGGAAGATGAAGCCTATTATTTCATTGCCAACCTGCACGCCTTGACCACGGTGCGCGACGCCGAGCTGTTGCGGCAGCATACGCTGGATGCCGCCTTGGACCTATTGGCTCTGGGGCTTGACCCCGAGAGGGCGACGTTATTTGTGCAATCGGACGTACCCGAAGTCAGCGAACTCTGTTGGCTGCTCATGACGGGCGCCCCGCTCGGATTGCTGGAACGATGTCACGCCTTTAAGGAAAAGAAGGCCAAGGGCTTGACCGCTGACGCGGGGTTGTTCACATATCCCGTGCTGATGGCGGCCGACATCCTGGCCTACCACGCCGAGGTGGTTCCTGTTGGCGAAGACCAGATTCAGCACATTGAGGTGTGTCGCGACCTGGCGCGTAGTTTTAACCATGAGTTTGGCGAGACGTTTGTGTTGCCCCAAGCCAAAGTCATGACCGCCGCAGCCCGGGTCCCCGGTACCGACGGCGAAAAAATGTCCAAAAGCTACAACAACACGCTGGAGATCTTCGCCGATCCGAAGGCGCAGCGTAAGCAGATCATGCGCATCGTGACCGACTCGCGGCCGATGGAAGATTCCAAGGATCCGGAGTCGGACCATTTGTTTCAGTTGTTCGCGTTGCTTGCGCCCGCGGAGGCTCGGGAAGAAATGGCCGGTCTCTATCGGCGCGGCGGGTTTGGCTATGGGCAAGTCAAGACAGCCTTGGCCGACGCGGCCGAACAGTACTTTGCTGAGCCGCGCGCCCGCCGTTTGGAATGGGCCGCGCAGCCGAAACGCGTGCGCGAAATCCTGGCGGATGGAGCCAGTACGGCGCGCGATAAAGCGTCGACGGTCCTCCACGCCGCGCAGCGGGCTTGTGGTCTGCGCGTTTATAGGTGAACTCCATGCACATTTTTGGAATCGGGACCGACATTGTCGAATGCCTGCGCATCGCGCAAATGATCGAGCGCCATGGAGAACTGTTTTTGCGTCGAGTTTTCACGCCGCAGGAAGTGGCCTACTGCAGTGCACGCAAGGCCGCCACACAACATTACGCGGGGCGCTGGGCCGCCAAGGAGGCCGTGCTTAAGGCCATGGGGACCGGCTGGATCCGGGGTATCAGCTGGCAGGACGTCGAAGTGCGGCACCGGGCGGGTGGGCAGCCGACCATTGCTTTGGCGGGGGGGGCTCGAGAAATCTGTGAAAAAAGGGGCATTCGTGAGGTCTTGATCAGCATCTCACACTGTCGGTCCCATGCGACCGCCTACGCCTTGGCGCTCGGCCACTCCCCCGACGAAACCGACGAATATCGGCCCTAATCGGCGTCGCCAACACTCGAGCGCCATTTTATTTGACCGTTGCCATTCCGTGACGTAGGGTTCTAATGCGGCCCAATTTGGGCCCGCGACTTCGGCACATCCCCCGCACGCAATTAGGAGAATGTGACACCATGACCTATTGCTCGAGTTGTGCACACTGGATCGATGCGAGTCCCGATGACCTGGCGGAAAACGTGGGTTGGTGCCCACATTGTCGCAATGTCTTTCGCAGTCCGGTGTTTACTACGCCCGGCTGGGTTATGGGAGTCCTGGCCTTTCTGCTGCTGCGGCAGGTGCTGTTGACGTAGAGGGTCGAGCGCGCGGGTCGGCCGTGTTGCCCGTTGTCGATGCGTTGGTGTCCGTGAGCAACGCGACCAGCGGATGGATGAGGCGGCGCGTGGCCCGCGCGCGATGGCTCAGGAAGGACTTAACGGCCAGTCCCAATTCACCAAAGGTGCGGTGATACTCGGGGATGAGGAAGAGCGGATCGTAGCCGAAACCGGCGAAGCCGTGCGACTCGGTCAGCATCTGGCCGCGACAGTGGTCCTCCACTTGCAGCCGGATGGCCCCCGTGGCATCGGCAACGGCCAAAGCACAGACGAATCGTGCGCCCCGTTGGGCCGGCGGAACCCCCTGCAAGGCTTGCAACAACCGTTGGTTATTTTCCTCATCGGTGGCCTGCTCGCCTGCGTATCGGGCCGATCGCACGCCCGGATCGCCACCCAGCGCGTCCACCATCAGCCCGCTGTCATCGGCGATCGTCCACTCACCCAGCGATCGTGCCACGGTGGCCGCCTTCAGGCAGGCGTTCTCCCCGAATGTCATCCCAGTCTCGTCCACCTCCGGTGCCGTCGGGTAATCCAGGACGCTGCGCACCTGAATGCCGTGCGTCGCCAGCAAGTCGGCCAATTCCCGGGCCTTCTTTGCGTTTCGGCTGGCGAGCACCAAGATTGGCCGATCGGACATATTCAGGGGACCTCGCGCGAGCCACGTTAGGGGAAATGCGGAGCAGGGAAGACGAACAGCCTACATGAATAGGCCTTCGCACGGTACCACACATCACGTCATTGCGTGCGACTCACTTGCTTGCGCTTCGTGCTTGTAGTTTTTTCTCGTTGCCAAGCTACGGCTCGTTGACACGGGGCCGATCCGCTCGTATGATCGCGGCGCGGCGCTGGGATCGGTGTCCCGGTTCAACATGGTGCTGCGTCTCAGGCGAGGAGTTGGCGGTGCGTTTGAAAAATAAAATTGCCTTGGTCACGGGCGGATCGGGTGGATTGGGCGCCGGTATCTGTGCGGCCTTCGCCCGCGAGGGGGCCGACTGTGTCGTGGGATATCACCAAGATCGTGATGGAGCAGAGGCGACTGCCGCTGCCGTTCGCGCGCAGGGACGCGAGGCGCTGGTATGTCAGGTGGATACGGGAGTCGAAGCCGACGTGCGCCGTATGATCGACGCGGCGCTCGCCAAGTTCTCGCGGCTGGATATCGTGGTGGCCAACGCTGGTCTCGGCCGGTGTCAGCCCTTGATGGAGACCACGCTGCAAGATTTCGAGGCCTTGATCCGCGTCAACTTGATCGGCACCTATCTGACCGTCCGTTACGGCGCCGAGCCGCTCGTGCAGCAGCGCGCGGGAAAGATCATCACGCTGTCGTCGATACACGGCTTGGGGGGCTCGCACTGGGTCTCGTTGTACGAGGCGACGAAGGCCGGCGTGATCAACTTCACGCGGGGTGCCGCCTACGATCTGGCCGAGTACAACATTCAAATCAATGCCATCGCCCCCGGAGCCGTCCCCGTTCCCAAGGATCCGCCCCCCCCGGTCGACTCGGCGCTCCACGCCGCGTGGATGCAGCAGACGCCCTGTCGACGATTTGGTACACCCGCCGATGTGGCGGCTGGCGCGGTTTACTTGGCCAGCAGCGATAGCGACTGGGTGACGGGGCAGGTGCTCAGCATCGATGGTGGCGTGTCAGCGGGATTGGCGATCCCCTCGTTTCGCGATTTCGGCTCGAAACCCAAGATGTAAAACCCGCCTTAGGCAAGCGGGTTCACGGATAGAGCAGCTGTCGTGTCCATCCCGATGCCTGGCGCGTGTACAGGATACGATCATGCAGGCGGCTTGGGCGGTTGGTCCAGAATTCGAATCGATCGGGAACCACGCGATAGCCGTGCCAATGATCGGGCCGAGGCACCTCCATGCCCGCGAAACGTTGCTGGAAGTCAGCCAGGCGTAGGTCCAGCTCATCCCGCGAGGCGAGGGGCTGTGACTGAAGCGAAGCCCATGCGCCCAGTTGGCTCTCGCGAGCGCGACTCTGCCAATATGCGTCACTCTCCGCGTCGGAGACAACCTCCACTCGTCCCGTGACCCGGACTTGTTCGCCTAGCCCGTCCCAATACGCGCAGATCGCTGCGTGGGGATGATGTGCCAGTTGTTCTCCTTTGTGGCTCTGCGAATTCGTGAAGAAGGCGAATCCTCGGTCGTCGACGAGCCGCAATAGGACCACACGTGCGTGGGGGGTTCCCTGGGCATCCACGGTGGCCAATGTCACGGCGTCGGGCTCTCGCAGGCCCAATTGGCGAACGCGGGTTTGCAGTGTCTGAAAGCGGTTCAACGCCTCCGTATGCAAAGCGTCGTCGCGGTTCAAGTCAGCGTTCATCTTGCACCAAGCTTGTGTTGCAATCTGGTGTTCTTATCCAACGCCATCTTGCCAACGGTTACGGGACGCGAATCCAACCTCGTTGCCGCGCGTGGTCCAGCCATTGGCGATAGATCAGCATGGCCCATAGTGCGTGTTCATGATGGCGAGTTCCCTCCGAGTGCTCCCGGATGAGATCGGCGACCGCTTTCGGATGAAGCAATGGATCATCGCGCAGTGCCGCGGAACTCAAGCGATCTTGCAAGGGCGCGCGCAGCTCCTGGCGAAACCAGGTACGGATGGGGACCGTAAAGCCGTGCTTGGGGCGTTCGCTGATGCTGCGAGGCACGTAGCGACTGAGCAATTGACGCAAGATCCACTTCGTCTGCCCCCGATGGAACATCCAGGCGGCGGGGAGGGAAAACGCGTAACGCACGACATCCCGATCCAGCAACGGGTGGCGGGCCTCCAGACTGGCGGCCATGGAAGCCCGGTCCCCTTTGACCAGAATGTCATCGGGCAAATAGGAGCCCACGTCGACCGCCATTAATCGCAACCGCACATCCGCCTGTTGCCGCCAGGCAGCATGGCGTCCGTAGACGTGCGCGTAAGAGTGAGCGGCAACCTTGGCCACTTGGGCCCAATCGGCCCCCTTCGATGCGCTGCGCATGTATCCAAACACCGATAGAAGATCGGGCTGTGCCAACGCGGTCATGGCCATGGCTGCGGCCGGTGGCAACCAATCGGCCGATCGGGCGACCGTGGACCGGAGCCGTTGCGGTGCGTGGAGCATAGCCGCGTACATACGGCCAATCGAGTAGTAGCGATAACCGCCAAACAATTCGTCGCCGCCATCGCCGCAGAGGGCGACGGTGACATGTTGGCGTGTGAGCTTCGATACCATCAACGTGGGGATGGCACTGGCGTCCGCGAATGGTTCGTCGTAGATCTGGGGGAACTCTTCCACCAGCGACAACAGATCCTGGGGCTCGGCAACCAATTCATGATGATCCGTTCCCAAATGTCGCGCCACGGAACGGGCGACTTCCGATTCGTCGTGTTCCTGGTGTCGCGAGCCAATCGTGAACGTCTTGACGGGAGTCGATGAAATGGCGGCCATGTGGGCCGTGATCAACGATGAGTCAATCCCGCCGGATAAGAAAACCCCCAACGGCACATCGCTGATCATGCGATAGCGGACGGCCTGGCGAATACGCGTGTCGAGTTGGTCGAGGGCGTCTTCGAAAGACTTGGGGGGAGTATCGCCGGCGAATGTTGCCGGCTCCCACCAAAACGCCTCCCGCCAACCAGTGCGCGCATTCCACTGCATCAGTCCCCCCGCTGGCACCTTGCGAATCCCCGCCACGGCCGTGTGCGGGGCTGGGATGTAGAGCATCTTCAAGTAGGCGGCTAGCGCGGGCAGATCGAGGTCGCGCGGTTGATCGCACAGGGCTAGGATCGGGGAGAGCGTGGATGCGAAGCGAACGGTTCGCGGATCGGCCACGTCCACATAGAGCGGCTTTACACCCAGCCGATCGCGGGCGAGCAGGAGTTGCTGCTCATGATCGTCCCAGAGCGCCAGGGCGAACATGCCATTGAACTTGGCCAACGCATCGGGGCCCCAGCGTATCAGGGCCTGCAAGACGACTTCGGTATCCGACTGGGTGAGAAAGCGGAGTCCAGCACCGACCCGCTCCGCGCGTATCTCGGCAACGTTGTAGACCTCACCGTTGTACACGAGCCAATAGCGGCCGGTGGGATCGGACATCGGCTGGTTGGAGCGCTCTTCCAGGTCGATGATGCTCAGGCGTCGATGACCCAGTCCCACGTGTCGCTGGACCCATACCCCGGCCGCATCGGGACCGCGCGGGGCCATGAGATCGCGTGCTGCTTCCAACCGACCTAATGATGGCATCGATGGTCACCGGAACGAACGGAAAGAAGGCCACGACCAGCGCCTGCACCAGGCCGCTGGCCCAGAACAATCGCGCGATCAGCTTGAGCTTCTCCTCGTCGC
>SXHS01000313.1 GCA_005773145.1 Planctomycetaceae bacterium
GACGTGCGACGCGCGGCCCCGGACGACCCGTTGGCAGACGGTTGGATCTTTTTCCTTCAGCCCAGCCATCCACAGATTGCCTATCTCCGCATCACGACCTTCGGCACCCGCACGGCGGAAGAGTTGACCGCAGCCCTGAGCCAAGTCATTCCCACCGCGCAAGGCTTGGTCCTGGACCTGCGCGGTAATGCCGGTGGGCTGCTGACAGCCGCCGTGGAGGTCTGTGATAAGTTCGTGGACCAAGGCGTGTTGGTCAGCACACGTGGTCGAGGAGGAGTCTTGAAGAAAGCCTACAAGGCTAGTCCCAGCGCCACGGAAGTCCCACCCCAGCTACCGGTCGTCGTGTTGATCGACCAATATTCAGCCAGTGCCAGCGAAATCGTGGCCGCATGCCTGCAAGACCACCAACGCGCCACCGTGATTGGCCAACGCAGCTGGGGCAAGGGAACGGTGCAGAACCTGATCTACCTCGATGGGGGACGCAGCGCCATGAAATTGACCACGGCCACGTATTGGCGTCCTAGCGGCCGTGACATCCACCGCCATGAGGGGGCCACGGACAGCGACGATTGGGGTGTGCGGCCAGACTTTGAAGTGCGCTTGTCCGATGCGGAATACGAACGGCTATGGCAAGCCCGTCGCCAGCGAGATCTCGTACCGAGCACGCAAATCGAGGACCTTCCCTTGCAACGCGCTGTCGAGCAACTCAAATTGCGTGGTTCCGCATCACGCGCGTCGGAACGCGCCGCCGAGACCAACCGCACGGATGTTCTCGACGAGGAACTGTCCCGCTAGCACGACCGGCGATTGTAATTTTTTCTCTCGCTGCGGCAAGCCCGCCGGCGAACGAAGCCGTGCGCAATCGATTTTTGCCGGTATTTAGCGTGCATACGCCCCGGCAATCGCTTTGGCATTGAAGTTGCATATTGGTCGTTGAGTCGCCCGTAAATGCCCCTTCCATCCAAGCGCAACGCCGCGGTCGTCTTGCCCGCGCGCCTAAAATGGAAGCAGGGAAGAAGGTAGTAAGGCGCGTTACGAAGATGTGCACCGCTGCTTTGCGAAGAAAGGTCATGCGATGATTTCCCGACTTGGACACGACCGCGATTTCTCCCCCAATCAGTTGCTCCCCTGGGCTGATCCCTATGTTGTGCATCTTTTTCGCATTCACGGTGAATTGGCGGAACGGGCTCTTGGGACGCAACGCGATACGATCGATCGGCCGTCGGATCCCGCGGCGGTTGTCTGGTCGGAGCTGGCACCGCCGTTGCCCGATGCGGAGAGCGAGCCGTATTTCGATCACGACCCGTTTCATTTTCGCGAGGACGATGACGCCTGAAGCCTGCGCGACCGCGCGGAGAGGGGTGACAGGTCAGGGGGGAGTCTCCTACAATGACGGCTGCGGATCGGCTCGTGTTGCCTTCGGCGGTGGCCCGAGCACACCCGTCGCAGTGGGGCCGGTTGCTGTGAGACCGGTTGCTGTGAGACCCGTCATGAGGCCAAGGAGCTCACCCGCATGTTACGAGTTCGCGATTGCTTGCGGTGGTCGGTGTCCCCTTCCCTAATGCTGGTCGTGCTTGCGTGTGGGTTGGGACTCGCACCCGTCAGTGCCGCGACGCCAGACCTGCAGGATTGGCCCCATTGGCGAGGACCGAACCAAAACGGTATTTCTCCTGCCGTCGGTTTGCCCGACCAGTGGTCCGTTGATGGCGAGAATTTGTTATGGCGTCGCGAGGAACTGGCTACGCGCTCGACGCCCATCGTGATGAACGGGCGTCTGTACACCATCTGCCGTGCCTTTCCGGAAACGACCCGCGAAGGGGAAAAGGTGGTCTGCCTCAACGCCGAATCGGGGGAACTCGTCTGGGAGGCAATCAACAACGTCTACCTGACCGATTCACCAGCGGAACGTGTGGGATGGTCCAGCGTGATTGGGGATCCAGCAACGGGGGACGTCTATAGCTTGGGACTCGGCTGTCACTTTCAATGCCTGGATGGCGCATCCGGGCGAGTGCTCTGGTCTCATTCGATGAGCGAAGAATATGGGATGCTCTCTACCTACGGCGGCCGCACAAATTTTCCCGTGCTCTTCGAAGACCTGGTGATAGTCAGCGGCGTGATGACCGGGTGGGGTGAATACGCGGTTCCCGCACACCGGTTCGTGGCCTTCGACAAACGTACCGGAACGCCGGTCTGGATCGCCAGCACGCGACTGCGGCCGGAGGACACCACCTATAGTACGCCGGTGATCACCTCGTTTAATGGCCAAGCCGCCATGGTGTTCGGCGCGGCCGATGGCGCCGTCTATGCCCTGCAACCACGCACGGGGAAGGTCATCTGGAAGTACGATGCCTCCACACGCGGGATCAACTGCACGCCCTTGGTGGCCGACGGTATCGTCTATTGCGGGCACAGTGAGCAGAATGCCGCGGACACCTCGGTTTTGGGGGCCGTATTCGCTTTCGATGGTCGCACGCAAGGGGAGATCAAGGAGGATCAACTGCTCTGGAAAGTCTCCGCGCGCACCATTGGCCGCAGCCAACCCTTGTTATGGGAGGGGCGGCTGTATGTCGTTGAGGACGGGGGCACGTTATACGTCATGGATTCTAAGACCGGACGCGATATCGGACGCCGC
>SXHS01000004.1 GCA_005773145.1 Planctomycetaceae bacterium
AACAAGCATTCGTCTCGATTAACGCGAATAACGCCGGTACCAGGGATTGTAACTCTCGATTATCGGGGCGCCAAGGAAGTCTTGCCATTATCGCGAATATTGCAATAATAGGCCGATGGGACGGCGGATGTCGTAAGTGCAATTCATAGCAGAATGGTGGCAGACGAGCGTGAAGCCGATGAGCGAGTTGGCCAATCGGGCGAGGCTCAGCGACGAGGATCGACACTGGTTTCCCAAACTCGTGCGGGAGTTCGCCACCTTCATCAGCGCGTCCGTTTGACCGTAGTTCTGTGTCCCAGGTTGGTCGCCTGGCATCCACTTGCCCGCTCAGTGACTGAGTGCGTCGTTCGCGGGCCAAGCGGCTCAGGTCGCCATCAAGCGCGGCGAAACACGTCGCAAAAAGCCGACACCGCATTCTCAGCGGCCCCGCGGCACACATTCGAGCCCAACGCAGCCGGCATAACCGCTGGCTCGCAACATGCGTGCGATGTTGTGGAAATGGATCTCACCCGTCCCCGGCTCATGGCGCCCGGGGACATCGGCCACATGAATGTGGCCAATCTCGCCAAGGTTCGCCTCCATGGTGGCGATCAGGTTTCCTTCCATGACCTGCATGTGATAGACATCGTACAGCAGCTTGAGCCTCGGACTGCCGATCTGCCGCACGATCTCGAGCGCAGAACGGGAATCGGCAAGCGTGAATCCGGGATGATCGACCAACGTGTTCAGTGGTTCAAGCAACAACGTGACGTTGGCCGAGTCGGCGTACGTGACGGCGCGTCGAAGGCCCTCGAGGATGCTCGCGGTTCTTTCGTCACTCGTGAGTGCCCGCGTCGGCGCGATGGGAATACCCCGTGCATCCACCTTGTCGCTCAGGATGGTCAGGCAGGGAGAGCCCAATCGCGCGGCGTGAGCGATGCTTTGCTGCAATTCCGCCAGAAACGGTTCACGTTCGCTGGGATCGATCAGTGAAAAATCGCGGTTGCCACAAAAGAGTTGGAGCTGGCAACCGGTCCTGCCCAACGCGACTTCCACCTCCTCGACGCGATTGGCCGGCAAGCCCCAAAGTTCGATTCCCGATATCCCGAGCTCTCGGACAAGCGCACAACGATCGACACACGGCCGATCCGGAAATAACGTTTCGATACAGACAGTCAGTTGCATAGAGAAAAAAGGGGTCAGGTCTCTTTACTAGGGGCAAGTTGGAGTCAATGCTTCGTTCGCGAGGCCGCCCGAATCAATCATGCGGCAATTAATGCCGAAAAAAAAACCCGCCCCGTTTTGGCTTTTGGTCCTAATCGGCATCGGCGAGCAGTCGATCGGTTTCCGCAACGTAATAGGACGCCGCCGCCAGCTTATTTGCCTCTCCCCCTTCGGCACCCGCCTGAAAAGCTGCTGCGACTCTCTTGTGAAGCGTACTCATGCGTTCTCGGTGTGCTTCCATTGAGCTGCGACGTTTGCTGGGGTCCTTTTCATATCGCAATTCGGCGTCCATCCAGCGCCGAGACCAGAGATAGAGGTTTTCGAAATCCGCCGTGCCAGCCTCGTACGCTGCGCTGTGAGACTTGTACGCGGCTTCCGCTGAGCGGACCAATGCCAGTCCAGGATCGACCGCCTCCGTTTTCTCGTCTCTCTCGCGGGCACAAGAAACAAGGCCCACCATGAGCATCATGGCGACGATCCGTCCGACTGGCCCCGTCATCCATTCGCCTGACACACAAAAATGCAGTGTCATGATTCTTCTCCAGAAAAGATTAATAGACGGCGATCTTTCCGAATCATCCAACGTGAATGGCCCCCATTGGCCCTGAGTGCGGATGTTTGCCTAGGAGACTTGCACCACGACCGCCGTGCCATAGGCGAGCACTTCCGTAATGCCCGCCGCGACTTCGTTGGCGTCGTAGCGTGCGCCAATAATCGCATTCGCGCCCATTTCACCGGCGTGGTCGAGCATCAGCGCAAACGCCTCAGACCTCGCCTTTTCACACATCGATGTGTAGAGCGTGATGTTGCCGCCAAAGATGCTCTGAATGCCGGCACCGATGTTCCCCACAATACTGCGAGACCGGACCACGATGCCACGGACCACGCCGAAATTCTGCGTGATCCGGAGCCCCGGCAGTTCGAATGCGGTCGTCACCATCCGCGGATCGATGCGATTCATGACTGCCATTCTAGATCGGTGTCTCAAGGAGTCCAGACCCCTTTTGCTTATGCCGGGGACTTGTCCGATTAGGGGGACTGTCACGGCAAAGGGTGCCCAAGGGAAATTCAAGCGGCAGCGCCAACCGATAATAGGGGGCGAGTCTCAGGGGAATTCTGCACACATGACCTATCTGCGATACGACGACGATCATCGCAAGCACGGGCCCCGATCCGGGTGCCCGGCACCATCCCTGGCTCAAAATGTGAGCCAGCAGGTGCATGCAGGCTGGCGCATCACGATCACCGAACGCATCGTCGGCTTGACCATTCGTCGGCGCCTGTATTTCGCCGTCTTGCATCGTCCACGAGATGGCATGGAGCACGTCCTGTCGGGCTTCCCCTCCGTGCACGCGGCCCGCGAAGCGGCGGATCGCTGGATCGAAACCAGCGAGACGCTCGCGCGACTCGCCCGTTTGCGTCGCACGCGCCAACGGCAAACCCGCTTGTCCCAGCATGCCCGCCGCGATGAAACGACCTAGGAGAAATAGCGGACACTATTTTCGAATAGTCTGAGTCCGACGCCCTGGTCAGGCAACGGCTCCCGCGTCCAGCGGGGGTGCTGGGTGCGATCAATGAATCGCTCGGGATGCGGCATGAGGCCCAAGGCGCGCCCCGACGTATCGCAGAGCGCCGCCACATGATCGTCCGATCCATTGGGATTGTGCGGGTATGTGATGGGGATGGTCCCATTATCTCTCTCCGACCGCGTGTCCGTCGTTTGGGAACTTGCGGCAGGGGGAAGTTGATAGCGGAGTGCCAATTGTCCTTGCTGAGAAAGCTGCTGCAAGCTGTTCGCATCACGACATACAAATCGGCCCTCGGCGTGGGCTACCGGCAAGTACATCGTCTCCAATCCGCGCAGAAAAACGCATTGGGGCGCCGCAACGGCCAAATGCACCCAGCGGTCTTCGAATCGTCCGGAATGATTCCAGGTCAGCGTCGCCAGGGGGGGTGTCTCCGACGACATGGGGAAAAAGATTCCCGTTTGGATCAGGACCTGAAACCCGTTGCAAATCCCCAGGATCAATTTATCGGCTGCGTGAAAATCGGCGATCACGTCCGCCAAATGGTGTTGAATCAACCGCGACAAAATGCGTCCCGCCCCCACGTCGTCGCCAAAACTAAATCCGCCCGGGATGCAAAGGATCTGGTAGTCGGCCGCCAGCGCGGGGCTTTCCAACAAACGATTGATATGCACTCGATCGGGAATGCCCCCGGCCCGTTCGAAGGCGTGCGCCGTTTCAAAATCACAATTCGTACCAGGTGCACGAAGCACCAGGACTCGAGGCGAGGCGGTCATAGCGGGTTCTTTCTTACTGAATCGGATCGAGTTACCAACGGAGGGGGCTCTGCCATGCTTCCTTAAGCTCGCTCACGTCGACATCCATCAGCGTGCGGCTGGGCGCGGCTTTTTGATGTTGATTTGGATTGGGATTCGGGTCGTCACCATCGGTCCATTGCACAACAAGCCGCGGATCGGCCGTGATGTCCCCGATCCGGGCATGAGGGATCTCCTGCAATAC